>JBAVGO010000080.1:0-8022 GCA_049684915.1 Lutisporaceae bacterium
ACCCCCTGCTTGTAAGGCAGGTGCTCTCCCAGCTGAGCTATGCTCCCATAAATGGTGACCCATAGGGGATTCGAACCCCTGTAGCCGCCGTGAAAGGGCGGTGTCTTAACCGCTTGACCAATGGGCCTAAACAATTGAGATATTAATGGTCGGGGTGACAGGACTTGAACCTGCGGCCCCATGGTCCCAAACCACGTGCGCTACCAACTGCGCTACACCCCGACGCGACTTCTCTATTATATCTTAATTGTATTACTCTTTCAATAGCGTTCTCCGACCATATTCGCCCAAATTTCAAGAATAAATCAATCATAATATATAATGCTTCGTTTTAAGATAAATTATACGTTTTTATGTAAATTAGATTTTGTCTTTGTAGAAGCATGCACTGATGCTAATATATAATACAGTTCACATAATGGTTTGTGAGTAAATATATATAGGTTTGTTGTTGCCTGCAATAATAACCTTATGTAAACTTCACGTTTCGTACTTGTCTATTTTTTAAAAAAGCAGCTAAAGTATTGTATTAATTTTTTTATATGTTTTTAATTACCGACTATTGATAAATATAACATATGTACCAGTTATAATTTATTTATGTGAAGATATATACAAAGAATATACTTGATAAGTTTTGTTGTTTAAATAAAATAAATTGTAATAATTAAAGATTCCTCTCTATATATATTAAAAAAAGCTTTAAAGGCTATATATAAAAAATATGCCTTTGCTTTTTCAAGGGAGGATTAGGCTTGATGGATTTATATAATATTTCTAATGAGTGTGCCTCAGAGGATCCCAAAAAAAGTATAAGAACTTATTATAATAAAGATAATGCCAACTTTTTGATTTCAAATTTTCTTAGAAGCAATATTGGCGAAAAGAATTTGGTACTGTGCATAGGCACAGACCGCTATATTGGTGATTGTTTAGGCCCATTAGTTGGAACTATGCTGGAAAAAATGAAGCCAAACTGCCCTGTGATTGGAACCTTAGATGATCCTATACATGCAGTAAACTTAAAAAAGCGGCTTGCTACCATACAACTTACATATCCTTATCACAAGATTATAGCTTTGGACGCTTGTCTAGGAGCAGAAGATAACATTGGAAGCATACAGCTAAAAACAGGCTGCCTTTTCCCTGGTAAGGGTGTAGGTAAAAAGCTACCTGCAGTAGGAGATATCTCAATTATTGGAATTGTGGATTCCTGTGAAAACGAAGATTTTTTCTTTTTACATAATATAAGACTAAATCTTATTATGAAGATGGCTGAATTAATCTCAAAAAGTATATATGACGCACTCCAATATAATTTATATTTCAATAGCCTTAAATAGAAAAACCTGCCTCAGCAGGTTTTTATTTGTCTTATTTTTTGTTTTCTATTATTGCAAACATCAGCTCTCCAGAAGCTGCAAGCTCATCCTCTACATATGCCGAGGCTTTTGCTTTGCCAATTCCTCTCTTAAATGCCAGCATCTCTACTTCCATCCTAAGAGTGTCTCCAGGTACAACCTGTCTTCTAAATCTCAATCCGTCGATGCCTGTAAATACAGCAAGCTTGCCTTTATTACCTTCCATTCCAAGTATTGATACCGCTCCTACCTGTGCCATAGCTTCAACTATCAACACACCCGGCATAATCGGGTTTCCTGGGAAGTGACCTTGGAAAAATGGCTCATTTACTGTTACGTTCTTTATACCTATAGCCTTCTTGCCATACTCAATTTCTGTGATTTTGTCTACCAGTAGGAATGGATACCTATGTGGTATTATGTTTTGAATTTCAATATTGTTTAACATTTTATACCTCGCTTTTATTTGTGATGTTTTTGGACAATTGTTTGTACATCATTTGAGCGAGTCCTATCCCATTACCGCTAGTTGCTTCGTCTGAATATTTTTCTGTAAGCATGTCATTATATACTTCTTCACCAAAACCGCCATCTATTAGCTTGGACTTTTGAATAGTGCTCTGCATCTGCTTAAATATCATATTTACAAATACTGATTCAAGCTTCTTACAGGTCTCCAAAAGCTTCTCACCATCCTGCTCTTCCTGTGCAGACTTTAGTATATCATCAAATTCGCTTTGCTCTGACTTAGCCTTACTAGTATTAATATTCAGTTCTGGATTGTTATTTATACCATTTATTGAAGAAATCACGTTCTCACCTCTTACTATGTATTAAACTGCTATCTTCTTAGGTTATTTGCCATTCCAAGCATATCATCAGCTGTTTGTATTGATTTTGAGTTTATTTCATAAGCTCTTTGTGCTTGAATAAGCTTAACCATTTCCTCAACTACCTGAACATTGGAGGTTTCAAGATAACCCTGAAGTATTCCTCCACCAGAGCCATCCTCCGATGCATCAAAAGCTTCTCCACTGGTTAAAGAGGTTTTGAAAAGATTCTTACCTATGCTTTCTAAACCAGCAGGATTTACAAAAGTAGCAATTGCCATTGTCCCTATCTCTTCCATCGTGCCATCTGTTCTATTTACAGTTATTAGACCGCTCTCATCTATTATAACATCTTTAACATTAGAACCCAAGTCAATATCTCCATTGCTGCTTTGAACAAAATATCCTTCAGCAGTAACTAGCTTCAGGTTCTCTCCATCAGCTGAGATTTTAAAGCTTCCATCCTTCGTATAAAGTTCTTCTCCATTAGCTCCAGTTATCTTAAAAAAACCAGCACCATCTATAGCTAAATCATAAGAATTGCTTGTGATTTCCATACTCCCTGGTGTAAAAAATTTTGTAGTGGCAGAAACCTTTACCCCATGCCCTACTTGCAGGTTTACCGGTTTGCCTTGACCATCCTTCACAAGACCTCTCTCTAAAGTCTCATATAGCAAGTCCTTAAACTCTACCCTATTTTTTTTGAATCCTATTGAGTTAACGTTTGCAATATTATTTGATATAGTATCAACATAAAGCTGCTGTGCCAGCATACCTGTACTTGCAGTCCAAAGTGCTCTCATCATTGCTTTTTACCTCCCAATCCTTTTACTATCTATATCCTGCCGATCTCATTCACTGCCTTCTGAAGCAATTCATCATGGGTTCTTATGACCTTTTGATTCGCTTCATAGGAACGAAGCACTGTAATCATTTCTACCATTTGCTTTACTGAATTTACATTGGAGGCTTCTGTAAAGCCTTGTTGTATCATGCCCTCTGCCTCTATCATGTTTTGAGGATCACCGCTGACATCTGCAAACAATGCATCCCCTTCCTTTTGAAGAAGCTTATAGTCCATAAAGTCTACCAGCTTTAATGTATCTACCTCGTTTTCATCACTAAATACCTGACCATTTTCATTTATTGTGATATTTTTACCCTGTATTTGAATATATCCATTCTGACCTAAAACCTTGTAACCTTCCTTTGTAGTCACATAGCCCTCAGCATCTAGAGTAAACTCACCGTTTCTTGTATATCTTTCTCCCTTAGGAGTTTCTATTGCAAAAAAACCCTTTCCTTGAAATGCTATATCGAGAGGATTACTGCTTGGAGCTAAAGACCCTTGTTCAAAGCTTGTAAAAACCTCATCTACATGTACTCCATAACTCATATTTCCAATGAAGCCAACAGGGTTTGAAACCTTCAGTCTATCTACTACTGTTCCTCCTGCTAGTACCTCCCCCTTATCGCTTATAGAGATATTCTCCTGCCCTGCATATATTGGACCGTTCAAGCCCAACACATAATCGCCTTGAGGTGTGGTCACATAGCCTTCATCATTTACAGTAAATCTTATGCTTTTACTTTTATCTATTCCTGTAACGGTTTGAACATTGAAAAAGCCGGATTTTGCCGATGCATAATACAAGCCGCCATTGCTCTCAAAACCTACATTTCCTGTCACCGGGGTTCCTGACATCAAATCCTTGGCATCCTTTGGACCAATTCTTTTAATCAATACCTCAGGAAAGCTTTCGGTTATCAAGGAATCCTTCTTGAAGCCACTTGTGTTTACATTGGCAATGTTGTTGGCTATAACATCTATTCTTTTATTTTCAGATATAGCTGATGATGCAGCTATGTATAATCCTCTAATCATATATCAAAACCACCCGTTTTTTTTCTCAGTAAGTTTATCGGCAGATAATTGAGGATTCTTTAAAGTTTATTTTAAAGTTTTGGGAAGACACATAGGTCTTCCCCTACAGTAATTCAAAAAAACAAATGAGACTGAATAATTCAGTCTCATTTGTTTTTGTTATATTCTTCTGTCTGAGTTTACATCCGATTCAATCAGGATATCAAAGTTATCTAAAGACTTGCCAGTACCAATAGCAACGCAAGATACTGCATCCTCAGCTATGTATACTGGTATATTGGTTCTCTTTGAAATTAGCTTGTCTAATCCATAAAGCAAAGAACCTCCGCCAGTCATTACAATTCCTCTGTCACTTATATCTGCAGAAAGCTCAGGTGGTGTTCTTTCCAAAACTGAGTGCACTGCATCAGCAACTGCAGATACCGGCTCTGCCAATGCCTCTAACATTTCCTCTGAGGTTACCTCTATGGTCTTTGGCAAGCCAGAAATAAGATTTCTACCTCTAACCTCTTTAGACACTTGCACATCTCTTGGAAATGCTGTTCCTACGGTTATCTTCAACTCTTCAGCAGTTCTCTCACCAATCATTATGTTATGCTTTTTCCTCATATATCTAACTATCGCTTCGTCAAACTTGTCTCCTGCAACCTTAATGGAAGTAGATACGACAATACCACCAAGAGAAATTACAGCGATATCAGTGGTTCCTCCACCAATATCTATTACCATGTTTCCACTTGCCTTAGCAATATCCAGACCCGCTCCTATAGCCGCAGCAATAGGCTCCTCTATCAATTGTGTATTTCTTGCACCGGCGTTATTAGCAGCATCCTTAACCGCCCTCTTCTCAACCTCTGTAACTCCACTAGGCACACATACTATCATTCTCGGCTTAAACAATCTTCTTCTGCCAACTGCTTTATCAATAAAATATCTAAGCATCTTTTCCGTAATTTCATAGTCTGATATAACACCTTCTCTTAAAGGTCTTATAGCAACTATATTCCCAGGAGTCCTTCCCAGCATAAGTCTTGCTTCTTCACCTACTGCCAATATCTTATTGTTGTTTCTGTCTATAGCTACAACAGAAGGCTCTTGAAGCACAATACCTTTTCCTTTTATAAATACTAAAACGCTGGCTGTACCTAAATCGATACCTATGTCTTGTCCACCAAAACCGAACATAAAACTACCTCCATTATATTAGTTATGTAATGTGGTCTCTTGCCTCATTTATAAATACTTGTTTTCTATAAGCATAGTTAGTCCATTCTCTTTTCTACAAAAACTCTAAAATTCCTCCTTTTTTCTAAGTTATATATTTTGTAACCGCTCAAAAAATATATAGACCGATATTACTATTATAGCATACCGGTCATCAATAAAAACTTATGTAATTTTATAAACTAACAGATTGGTATTTTATTTTTGTAGCTCTTCCGCCTCTGATGTGCCTCTCTGCTTTATTTTGATCCATTATTTCTTTTACCTGCATGGCAACGCTAGGATTAATCCTTGGAAGTCTTTCTGTGACATCTTTATGCACAGTGCTTTTGCTTACTCCGAAAATTCTTGCCGCATCTCTAACTGTTGTTTTACTGCTTATGATATATTTAGCTATTTCCAACGCTCTTTCTTCAATATAATCCTTCAATTACTACAACCCCCTTATTGGTGTCTTTCTACATTAATATGCACGCTTCTTTTCAATTAGAACTTTAAACATATTGGATTTGTTCTTACTTAAGTGAATTTTTAGGCAAGTAGTTTTTAGGGTCAATATTTTGCTTATCTCTTACTAATTCAAAATGTAAATGAGGTTCCTCCGCTATCTCGCATAAGGCGGTCTTGCCTACCCCACTTATTACATCTCCCTTTTTTATCTGTTGTCCGAGGCTTACAAGCTCTAAGGTGGATAAGTTACTATACTTTGTACGTACCCCATCTCCATGATCCAAAACAATAGTAAGTCCCCACTGAGCATCATTTGTAAGCTCTGCTACAGTACCGCCTAAGGCTGCTCTTACCGGACTGCCCTCTTCTGCTTTTATATCTAGTCCAGAATGTGTAATCCAGCTGTCAATAGTTTTTGAGTAGACTAAATCGGTATCTGTGTAATCGGTAGAAATATTGCCAAACACTGGTAAAAGCATAGTATCTATATTTACAGGCTCTACCTTTAAGGCTGATATTGCTTTATCATTATCCGTTTTTGCTGTCGGACCATTTATTACTATAGGTGCTGATGGTTTTTTTGTATCAGGGTTTGTGTTTAATACTTCCTTTATCTGCCCATCCGTGTTGCTGCTTTCAGCAGGTTTATCCTCAATTATCTGTAGCCCAATGTCATTTTGCTCCTCCAGTAGTTTGTCTAAGTCATTTAGTTGGTTCTCAAAATCAAGCTGTGACATCTTATAACCTACATAATTGTTATACTGCCATATCCCTCCAGCCACCAACATAGCAATCATAAGCAATGAAACAAAATAAATATTTCTACGATTTTTAAATAAATCATTAAATTTCATGTATTACACCTCCACCAATATTATTTCCAGCAATTCCAAAAATAATACAAGCACAGGTAATTATTTTATATTTTTTATATACTTATTTGGAATTAGTCAATTCTTCTATCTTCATTATTTCCACACCTTGATAATAATGTTTTATTATCTCTGTATAAAGCGAACCATTTTTCCCCATTCCATCTGCTCCATATTGACTAAGCCCTATGCCATGTCCATTACCTGTTACTGTAAACAGCATAATATCGCCGCTGTAGTTAATATTGAAATTGGAGGAGTTTAGCCCCAATGCCCCTCTAACAGAAGTTCCACTTATCACCGTTCCACCTATTTCAATGCTGGTTATACGTCCGCCCTCACTTCTATCAATTATCTTAATTTGGTTTTTTATATTCTTACTGCTTAGCTTTATCCCACTATCCAGCTTTTTCATTGCAGCTATAAACTCACTGACCTTTATTTCCTTCTTTGTAATAAGCTTTGGAGAATGCTCCTCATATTCACTTATTACACTTCTGAGATATGGCACCTTATTAGACCACACATCCTCTGAATTCTCCGTTTTGCCGCCGCTTGTAGAGTGAAACACAGCATCTATCAGTGCATCATTATAAACTATTACCTCTCCCCTAGTGTCTTGTACTGCCTCTTTATATTTCTCATAATTAAATTTTATGGTTTTGGGATCTTTATAAGCTTGGCAATGAGCCGGATCTGTACATACGTCCGCACCAGGATGTTTCTCGCAGCCTTCTCCACCAAATGCTCTTGTTCTCATTAACGTATATGTTCTAGCTGCTAAAGCTTGTGCTTTTAATGCTTCAATGTGAAATTCAGAGGGCATTTCACCTGCTAATACTCCCAAAACATACTCTTCAAGG
The DNA here is from genome assembly GCA_049684915.1 of Lutisporaceae bacterium. Taxonomy (GTDB): domain Bacteria; phylum Bacillota; class Clostridia; order Lutisporales; family Lutisporaceae; genus GWB2-37-7. Next base: position 7,486 of record JBAVGO010000080.1, read on the forward strand.
TTCATTTCCTGAAGCTCCCCCTCTGCCGCATTGAATACTGTGATGTTTATACTGCTCACAGCTTCAAACTCATTGATTTTCTTCGGCTCTTCCCTTGTACAACTCTTTAAAATCAATAAAGGCAACAAAAAAAGTATAATGATTAATGCCAGCATCATCACTAAGGCCTTCTTCAAATTCATCCCCTCTTCCAATTGTCATTTTATATTTTTCTTCCTTTTTATTAGCTTTAAGGTTTTATAATTCAAAATTAATTACTATATCAATCATATTTTCATTTCAGCAAATATATGACAGCTGTTTTTCTGTATCTATATATTTACAAAATATAATTTATTTCTATGAAAAATTTATCGAAGGAAAAATTGTAAATAAGACAAGAATTTTGAAAATAAATATCGAAATGTATTATAAATTAAAGGGCAAATAGCTTTTAGCTATTTGCCCTTTAATTTATAATTCCCTTGTTATGTTTGCACCCAGACCCCTCATTTTCTCTTCTATGTTTATGTAGCCTCTGTCAATATGGTATACATC
>JBAVGO010000081.1:0-24128 GCA_049684915.1 Lutisporaceae bacterium
CTCCACAAGCTTAGCAGCAGCAAGTATAGTTCCTCCTGTAGCCAGCAAGTCATCAACAAGTGCGACTCTCATTCCTTTAGTGATAGCATCCTTATGTATCTCCAGTGCATCTGTCCCATACTCAAGACAATATTCATATCTAGCTGTTTCTCCCGGAAGCTTACCCGGCTTTCTTACTGGAACAAAGCCAACGCCCAATTCGTATGCTACAGGAGCACCAAATAAGAAGCCTCTCGCCTCAGGACCTACTATAACGTCTACATTTAAATCCCTAATCTTTTCGGCCATTGCTTTTATTGCTGCCCTGTAAGCTTCACCATCTTTTAATAATGTGGTTACGTCTTTAAAGCTTATACCTTCTTTGGGAAAATCCTCGATTACTCTGATGTACTTTTCAAAATTCATGTTATACTACCCCCGTACTCAGTTTTTATTTACCTTAATGTCTTTAATAACTAATTGAACGCTTTCATTATCATTCCACAGATTAATATCCATACTACATATTATATCAATTTTTCTATTATTTGAGAATACATTATATAAATTTCCCATGCTAAAAGCTATTCCTTTTATAGAGTTACTGCCATCATACAATGTAAGTGATAGATGCTTGTTATTTGCTCCAACCAATCTGCGGTCTAGTACCTGCAAGTTTCTGTACACAAACTGTGGATTTGGATTTCCCATTCCAAAGGGTTCCAGCATTTTTAACTGTTTTGCTGTCTCAAGATTTATATCTGCCTGCTCTAACTTATAATCTACGTTGATTTCAGGTTGAAGCGGATTTCCTTGCAACATATCATCAGCTATATCATTAATACGCTTTCTTAGTTCATTAATGTTTCCCACATTTATAGTAAGTCCTGCCGCCATCTCATGACCTCCGAATTTTTCAAAAAGCTCACTACAGCTACACATAGCCTCATATAAATTAAAGCCTTTCATGCTACGTGCTGAGCCCTTTCCTACTCCATTTTCAGTAGCAATTAGCATTGTAGGCTTACTATACTGCTCAACAATACGTGATGCTACAATCCCTATTACTCCTGAATGCCAACCCTCGCCATCAAGAACAATTACTCGACTATTTTCTAAATCATAACCAGCCTCAAGCTTAGCGATAGCTTTTTCTAAAATTTCTGCCTCTACCTGTTGTCTTTCTCGATTCTCCTGTTCCAGCTCTTCTGCAATTTCATAAGCAAGAGCCTCATCCTCAGTAATAAGCAGCTCAACACATCTTGCCGCATCCGCTAAGCGACCTGCCGCATTTATTCTAGGTGCAATCATAAAAGCAATATTATAAGAGCTTATGGTCTTATCCTTAAGTCCACTTATATCTATCAACGCCCTAAGACCTACATATTCTGTATCTGCAAGCTTCATAAGACCATGCTTTACAAGTATCCTGTTCTCACTAAGCAGTGGCACTACATCTGCTACTGTACCTATTGCTGCAAGCTCCAGCACATCCAAAATCAAATCTCCACAGCCTATGCTATCCGTTACTGCTTGCATAAGTTTAAAAGCAACCCCAACACCTGCAAGCTCTTTGTATGGGTAATCACTATCAGTTCTATGAGGATTTACTACCGCACATGCATCTGGCAAACACTCCCCACACTCATGGTGATCAGTTATAACTATATCCATTCCAAGCTGCTTTACTCTTTCCATTACATCACAAGACCTTATACCGCAATCAACTGTTATAATCAGGTTTACTCCCTGTGCTTTTATGTGTTCAATTGCCTCTTCATTTAAACCATAGCCTTCATCAGCTCTAACAGGTATGTAATACATAACTTCGGCTTCCAGTTTTCTTAAGATGTTTATACAAAGTGAGGTAGCGGTTACACCATCCACATCATAATCACCATATATGCAAATCTTCTCATTTTCATCTAGGGCTCGAAGTACCCGATCTACTGCCAAATCCATATCTTTTAGTAAGAATGGATCGTACAGATATCTAAGCTCCGGATTCATAAACATCTCAGCTGCTTCTATAGAGTCTATTCCTCTGTTAATTAAACTTTTTGCCACAATATCACTAATATTTAGTTGCGTTTTCAGCTGTTCTGCTAATTCATACCCTTTATCATAAGCAACCCACTTTTTTTTCACCTGTACCACCACATATACTTTCTTAGATAAATTTTCCAAATTAAATACAATTGATTTTACACATATTAACAATACGTTTATTGATATTAATACTATAAAAACAAGGTAACTGCTTTCACAGTTACCTTGCAGCTATTTAATGGATAGCAACCGGGTTGAATTTTTTTCTGAGTATTGCCCACAATGGACTTGCAATAAATATCGAAGAGTACGTACCACTTATGATACCTACTATCAAAGGTAAAGCAAAGTCTCTTATAGCTGTAACACCGAATATATATAGTGCCAAGATAGTTACTAAAGTAGTCAATGATGTATTGATTGATCTAATCACAGTCTGCGATGTACTAGCATTTACCATTTCATCATCACTAATTTTCTTTGCATGTCTTGAGTTCTCTCTGATTCTATCAAAGACAACTATAGTATCATTTATTGAATAACCTACTATTGTTAGAATAGCCGCAATAAACGTAGAATTAACAGGTATTTGTAATATAGCATACAAAGCAAGCATTATACCTACGTCATGGACTAAAGCTAATATTGCTGCAACACCAAATTTCCATTCAAATCTTATGGATACATATAAGAGTATCCCAATATTTGCAAGCAGCAATGCAATTAACGCTTGCTTCTTTAGCTCATCGCCAATAGTTGGGCCTATGAAAACAAATTCAATATTTCCTTCATCAACATTTAAAGTATCTTTTAAATCCTTTTTTATCTGACCCTGTTGTTCAACATTGAAGCCGATCTTTGATCTGACTTGTGCCATTTCATTATCATTTCCAGCATAAGTTACAATTGCTTCTTTGTCATACTTTGAAATTACATTTTTCACTTGGCTTAAATCAAATTGCTGGTCAAATTTGATTTGTATTGATGAACCGCCTACAAAGTCTATTCCGAAGTTCAACCCACCATTTATAACAGCAAAAACTATGCCTATAGCTAAAATTATTCCTGAAATACTAAACCATAAATTTTTGTATTTCATAAAATTATAAATCTTCATTAAATTCCCCTCCTATACTCCAAAATACTTTGTATTCTTTACTAAACCACCTTTTACTAGCAACATCATCAGATATCTTGTTATAACTATAGCTGTAAACATACTAGTAGCTATACCAATCATCAATGTTATTGCAAAGCCCTTAATCGGACCTGCTCCAAAGTAGAATAGTATAGTTGCTGCAAGTACAGTTGTTACATTGGAGTCTAGGATTGTTATGAAAGCCCTTCTGAAGCCTGAATCAACTGCAGCTCTAAGTGTCTTTCCTACTCTTATTTCTTCTTTTATTCTTTCAAAAATAATAACGTTTGCATCAACCGCCATACCAACCGAAAGTATTATACCCGCTATACCAGGTAAAGTAAGGGTTGCTTTCAAGCCTGCCATAATCATCAGAACTATAATTATATATATAGTCAATGTTATATCTGCAACTAAACCTGGAAGTCTATAGTATGCCAACATAAATAAAAGTACGACTATAATACCAATAGCTCCAGCATATAAGCTTCTAGAAAATGAATTCGCACCTAATTGAGGTCCAACTGCTGTTACAGACATTACTTCTAATTCTACAGGCAGTGCACCAGCTCTTATAACAGTAGCAAGATCAAGAGCTTCTTCTCTGCCACCAATTCCTGATATCGAAGCTTCACCGTTTGGTATAACCTCGTCTACTGTAGGATTAGAAACTAAACTATTATCTAAATAAATACCGATTTGCTTACCTACATTGCTCGCTGTTGCATCCTTAAATTTAGTTGCACCTTCAGGATTTAACTTTAATGAAACTACGTAAGATGTACCCATTTCACTAGACATCTCAACTGTTGCATTTTCTACATCTGCACCTGTTAATACAACGGTTCCATTCTCATCTCTAAATTCTAACTGTGCTGTCTGACCAATTACCTCCAAAGCTCTTTGAGAGTCTTTAACTTCTGGTAACTGAACTTCTATTCTGTTATTACCTTGTCTTACTATTGTAGGCTCTGCTACTCCAAGGGAGTCAACACGCTCTCTGATTGTTACTACTGCTCTTTCCATTTTTTCATCATTTAAAGGATCATTAGGATCATCCTTTGCTTGCAGTAATACTGTCGCTCCGCCTCTTAAATCTAGTCCTAGCTTAATCAAGCTTTTTACAGGTACTATTTCATATTTACCTAGTGGCAATCCGAACGCTGTTATATATGCCGAAAAAGCTATCAATAAGACAATTGCCATGAATATGGCTATGTTTTTGGATTTCATTAGTATACTCCCCCTTTAATTATTTCACAAAATTTATTATATAACTTTTTAGGGACATAGTCAATTCAAAAGCTTAACTAACAATGTCTAAAAAGTCATTTTAGCTTACAAAACATATTGTTATATAATAATTTCTTCAAAATAGCTATTTTGTTAATCTCCTGAATGTAAATATTCTTTTGATAATGTCACATATCCAGCTACAGACTTCGTTATACCCTCTATTTCCTCTTCAGTAAGTGCTCTGACAACCTTAGCTGGACTGCCTATAACCAGTGAACCAGATGGTATTTGCTTTCTTGATGTAATTAACGAATTTGCTCCCACAATGCAGTTATCGCCTATAGCTGCTCCATCCAATATAGTCGCTCCCATTCCAATAATGCAATTACTGCCAATTTTACAGCCATGTACTATGGCATTATGCCCTATGGTAACATTGCTTCCTATACTTACACCATAGTCATGATCACAATGCACTATGCAGCCATCTTGCACGTTAGTATTGCTGCTGATTTTTATCTCATTTACATCTGCTCTTATGACAGCATTAAACCATATGCTGCAATTCTCTTCTATTGTGCACCTCCCTATGACAGTACAGTTTGGGGCTATAAATACATTCTGTGCTATTACCGGACTGTAATTCTTATATTTTATTATCATTATGTCTCTCCTATCTATACATTAAACCTAAATTATATACTTTTCACAATGAATTTTTCATTCTTACTTATTGCGAAATGTTTCCTATGTTGATAAATTGCACAAATATCAACAATTCATACATAAAGCAAAAATTATTATTTATGAATTATAATTTACTTGTATGATTTTATTGAAGGCATGTCTTATATAAGGTTGTTAAAATGCTTCTTACAACATTTAAAGCAGTAACAAATCAACCTGTTACTGCTCTATGCTTAAGAATTACAAAATTATAATATAACCTTACGGGTTTCTGTTTTACGTATTCTACCGTTCTCTACGTTTTCGCACTTTTGGTTAGCAACTGTGCAAGATGTTTTACATGCTGATTGGCAAGAGTTTTGACATTCTCCACAGCCACCATTTATAGAGCTTTCGCATAAAGTTTTACTGTTTAGTGTCTTTATATGCTTCATTTGCTTTCCTCCTCCTAACAATTTACTCATAAATTATAACACAATACCTTTATGCATGGAAGATATATTTCCCTTAATTAGTTTAAATTTACTCCTATAATGCCCCCAATTGCACCTACAACTGCTGATACAAGTAATTTTGCAATTAAGTATACATCAAATGCAATGCTTTGACCAAAGACCATCCCAAACGGAATTAAAAGTAATGCAAATAATAAACCTAGTACCATGCCAAACATCCAGCCTCTTTGCCTAAGCTTCTTACTGCCGTATATGCTGGAAATTGCAACACTCAGTATTAGTATTGCTTGTGTAACCTTTGACATTGATATGTCAGACATTGATGAAAACGATAATATTAAAGTATACACTATTATCATGATAAATGACATTATAAAGCAAATAGCAAGTGACTTTAGCATTACTGTATATGTACTGTGTTTTGTATCTTCATCCTGTGATTTACTGGAATATACTTTTTTAAAATAATTCTTATTGTTTTTCATGTGCAAACCCCCCTAAACAGATTTATACATACCTTTTGTAAAAATCTATTCTATCTCATGTACAAATATGCTATATATATTCCACTGTTTATAGATATACACAAATTTCATTAATTTGCGTAAAACACATGAAAATAGGTCATGTATTTTGTTGCTAATTAATTTGTACGTTCCATATAAAATGTGAGGGCTATAAAAAAGAGAAGCAACTTGATTTCAAGTTACTTCTTACCTTCAACTATTTTACCAATAGCAAATCTAGCAATTTTTAGTTTAACCTTATCAGCGCCTACTTCGATTGTTATAACATCCTCATTCTGGCTTATTACTTTGCCATAAATACCGCCAATTGTTACAATTTCCACTCCCTCTTCTATGGTGCTACGCATCTTCTGTGTTTCTTTATCACGCTTTTGTTGTGGTCTAATGATTACTAACCAAAATATACCAATAATCACAACTAACTGTAATGCCAATGGTGCATAAGCTTTTATCTGTTCCATGATATCCCTCCAGTCATTATTATTATAATATATTCAATATAATTAATCAAAATCCTTTAAAAATTATTTATTGTAGCCATACTTTTCAAAAAATTCTTTTCTATAATCACCAAGTCTATCTTCTGAAATAGCTTTGCGTATATTTGACATAAGATTTTGCAGAAATCGTAGATTATGTATTGAGGTCAACCTTCCACCCAAAATCTCTCCTGCCTTTATAAGGTGTCTTATGTAAGCTCTGGAGAAATTTTTACATGCATAACAGTCGCATTCTTCATCCATGGGCAAAAAATCTTCAGAAAACTCAGCATTCCGTACCACCAGCTTACCACTCGAAGTCATTACAGTACCGTTCCTAGCTATCCTAGTAGGCAATACACAATCAAACATATCTATACCTCTTATAGCCCCATCTAAAAGTGCATCAGGACTACCCACTCCCATAAGATATCTAGGCTTATCCTTTGGCAGCTCTTGTACAGTATAATCAAGGACTTCATTCATTAATTCCTTTGATTCTCCTACACTTAAACCTCCTATAGCATAGCCTGGAAGCTCAATTTCAACTGTCCTTCTTGCACTTTCGATTCTTAAATCCTTATAGGTGCTTCCCTGTACAATTCCAAACAGTGCCTGCTTTTCAGTATTATTATGAGCATCCTTGCAACGCTTAAGCCATCGTATAGTTCTCTCCATAGAATTCTTTGCATAATCCCACTCACAGGGATATGGAGTACACTCATCAAAGGCCATAATAATATCAGCACCAAGAGAATTTTCTATTTCCATTACATATTCAGGAGTAAATAAATGCTTGCTTCCATCTAAATGTGATTTAAACTCTACTCCTTCTTCCTTGATTTTTCTAAATTCACTTAAGCTAAAAACTTGGAAGCCCCCACTATCAGTAAGTATGGGTCTGTCCCAATTCATAAACCCATGCAGTCCGCCTGCTTTTTCTATCAGCTTATGTCCTGGTCTTATATATAAATGATATGTATTACTCAGTATTATCTGTGCTCCTATTTCCTTTAATTCTTGTGGAGACATAGCTTTTACAGTTGCTTGGGTTCCTACAGGCATAAAGGTTGGAGTATCTATTACTCCGTGTGGTGTATGAACTCTTCCAAGTCTGGCACCAGTTTGCTTACATTCCTTTATGAATTCATATCTTACTGTCAAATAAATTACCTCCAAATTTTGTTTATCCTTCGTGTACTCTTATTGATACCTTTTCTATTACTCCATCCTTCATTTTTAATATGCGTATTTTTATATTTAATATGTCAAATTCGGCACCTACTACTAAAGATCTACATGAATTTTTTGCAACGTGGCTTATGACTCCTCCTATTGTATTGCCTATCTCCTCTGGTATTTCAATATCTAACAATTCATTAATGTATTTTGTTGGGGTAGCAGCAGAAAATATATTTCTTGAATCTATACTATCTGACATATTCTCTACAAATAAGAACTTCCTTATTGCAAAAATAGCTGCAATAGCAACAATACCTATGATGAAATCTATCATTCCTTGATTCCCTATAAGCAGCTTTCTAGCTACTGCATATAGTAACACCTCTATGACGCTGCTAGGCGAGTGAAACACTAGCATTACGACAAGCTCAATTCCTACTACCAAAAGCAACACATGTCCAAGGAATTTTTGGAGTATTTCATAAGTATCAACTGGATTTGTAGTAAAAATCAATATTAGGTATCTTATCAGATCTACCATACCTAATATTACAGAAGCAACTATAAATAACGCTAACACAAATTCTAAGTAATATGTAAGCTTTTTGATTTTAAATTTTGCTCTTTCATATGTCATGCTACTCCTCCTTAAATTATATGATTAACATTGCATCTCCAAAGCTAAAAAATCTATAACCTTCGAGGACTGCAACATTGTATGCCTTCAAAATATGTTCCCTTCCAGCCAGTGCACTTACCAGCATCAATAATGTAGATTCAGGAAGGTGAAAGTTTGTAATTAAGCCATCTATTACCTTAAACTTATAACCTGGATATATAAATATATCTGTCCATCCACTACAAGGCTTTATATATCCTTCATTATCAGCCATGGATTCCACAGTTCTGGTAGAAGTAGTACCTATGCTGATAATTCTTCCACCCTCAACCTTTGCTCTGTTTATTGTATCTGCCGCTTCCTGGCTTATGTCAAAATATTCGCTATGCATCTTGTGTTCAAGTATATTATCAACCTTTACAGGTCTAAAGGTACCAAGACCCACATGAAGAGTTATATAGGCTATACTTACTCCCATTTGTTTTATTTCATCCAATAGCTCCATGGTAAAATGTAAGCCTGCTGTAGGTGCGGCTGCAGAGCCTTCATACTTTGAAAAAACAGTCTGATACCGCTCTTTATCCTCCAGTGCCTTAGTTATGTAAGGAGGCAATGGCATATTACCTAGTCTATCTAATACTGTCTCAAATACACCTTCATAGTTAAACCTTACTATTCTGTTACCACCTTCTATGATATCAAGAATTTCAGCTTCCAACTCTCCATCACCAAAAATAAAACTTGCACCAACTTTTGCTCTTTTCCCTGGTCTAAGTATAACCTCCCAAGTATCTTTATCTATTCTTTTCAATAACAAAAACTCAATGCTGCTGCCAGTATCCTTTTTTACTCCAAACAATCTTGCAGGTATAACCCTAGTATTATTTAGAATTAGACAATCCCCTTTTTTAAAATAATGTATTACATCTTTAAAGGTTTTATGCAAAATTTCTCCGCTTACCTTATCAAGCACAAGCAATCTGGATGCATCTCTTTGTAAAAGTGGCTCCTGTGCTATTAGCTCCTTCGGCAAATCAAAGTTAAAGTCCTTTAAGTTCATTTTTTGCCCTCTCTCTACTTAACTTTTGCTCCTGTATAATAGTGTTCCAAAATCTGTATATAATTAAACCCTGCTTCTGCCATTCCTTTTGCCCCATATTGGCTCATACCCAAACCATGACCCCAACCCTTTCCTGTAAAGGCATAATACTGAGGAATGATACTACTGCTTGCTACAGTGCTTTGGTTTTTTATAAACACCTTATTTGTAGAATTATCAAGCTTAGCTACACCATTAGCAGATAGCACATACATATTGGAAGGTCTCACTAACTCCGGTTTGCTGCTTGTACTATCCTTTACGAATAAGTCTGCATCAGTTGATATAGTATACCATGTGCTTTTGATATCTGAATATCCTATGATTGCCCTTACCTTTTCCTTTAGAAGAATCTGATTTCCCTTTGTTCCTCTTATCTCAAGCTTTATCACTCTTCCGTTTACACTTATCTCAAGAGGAACAATATCTATTATTTCGCCAACATCTATTTTATTCGCAAGAAGTTTTGATTTTATAGTTGCCTTATCAATATTCTTAACCCAGTTATCATTAGAGCTTCCCAGTCCGTATGAATCATCTACCGCTCTAATATATGGCAATGCATAAGTCCAAACATTTTCGCTGTTCTCTGTACGTCCTCCGCTGCTTGAGTGGTAATAAGTTGGTATAAGCTTGTCATTATAAAGAACAAGCTTTCCCACAGTTTCATTTACAGCCTGAATAGTCCTTATATTCTCTTGAGTGAAGCCTCTATATGCCTGACAGTGTGTTCCATTACATATATCGAAGCCATCATTTGTATGCTTCCCAAGATTGTATAATGCATAGTTTCTCGCTGCCACTGCCTGTGCTTTAAGAGCTTCCATATGCCAAGAGCTCGGCATCTCTGCAATACCATATAAATATTGCTCAAAAGGTAACTCGTTTGCTACGTTTACTGGGCCAGTAACAATTCGTCTTATATATATGTTTCCCCTATATTTTAAGGTATTATATTGAATTATTGGTACTGTGCTTTGTACTGGTATAGGATCAAACTTAATTTCCTGTTCTGCATTTATTATATATAAAAGCTTGCCAGTTGAAGCATCAAACATTTGCACCCGCTTATTATTCGGTGCTATTACGGAGAAATTCAAGTCAGGCAAAACAGCTTTTAATACTCCAATTTGTTTCAAACACGCTTCTTCATCAAGATATAGCTGTGCCCATACCCTCCAGCCTTGCTCATAAGCTAAATATGCAGAAGGTGTACTTGCCGCTACTCTATCTAAAACGAGCTTTGCTGAATTAATATCAGCATAAACCTCTCCGACTTGGATATGATATGAGCCTATTACTTCACCTGTATATTGAGTACCCGCTACATACGTAATCTCAGTTTCCTTATAGTTAATTATATTATAATAAGAATCCTTCCTTATCTTTAAACCAGTTGCAGGAATATAGTCAAAGAGTTCCACATAACCTGAAGTACTCTTTAAACTTAACTTCACACCACCATCACTTTTAATAGTGAAATTGTTGGTCAATGCGTTACTGTAGCTTAAGCCTACTCTGAAAATTTGCGGTATAGTGGGACTTGCATATGTAATTGTAATAGTACTAAATACTATTGCCACTATTATTAATAATGCAGCAAATCTGCGTACGCTTCTGTAACTGTTGTACATTCTTCTCACTCCCCCTTAAATTCAGATTTAGCTATATTATACTACATATTTCTGCAATGTTAAATGAAACGCAGCTCATATTTAGACATGTAATGACTTTGTAATATATACTACCTATGCATTAAAAAACCGTATGTAAAGTAAATACTAAACATACGGATGCTATATATGTTGCGAAAAACATATCTCACTATTTTTAAATGTAAATTGTTTAGTGCGATATATATACAATATACTTCAAATAATCAATTTATGCTCTAGATATACCTAAGTGTCTAAAAGCAAGCTCTGTAGCTACTCTACCTCTAGGAGTTCTATTAATAAAACCTATTTGCAGCAAATATGGCTCGTATACATCCTCTATAGTACCGCTATCTTCTCCTATGGAAGCAGCTAAGGTATCCAGCCCTACAGGTCCGCCGCTGAACTTATGTATTATAGCCAACAGCATCTTCTTATCTATATCATCTAAACCTAGATCATCAATCTCTAAAAGCTTAAGGGCTTTATCCGCAGTATCCTTGTCTATTATCCCCTCTGCCCTAACCTGTGCATAGTCACGCACTCTTTTAAGCAATCTGTTTGCAATTCTAGGTGTTCCTCTTGACCTTTTTGCTATTTCCCAAGCGCCCTCTTCTACTATCTGTATTTTAAGTATTCTGGCAGATCTATTTACTATCTTATAGAGCTCCTCATTGGTATAGTATTCCAGTCTGCATATGACTCCAAATCTGTCTCTCAAGGGAGAAGTAAGCATTCCGGCTCTTGTAGTGGCACCTATCATAGTAAATTTAGGAAGATCAAGCCTTATAGACCTTGCACTGGGACCTTTACCTATAATAATATCAAGAGCGAAATCCTCCAATGCAGGATATAGTATCTCTTCTACGCTTCTATTCAATCTATGAATCTCATCTATAAACAATACATCGTTATCATTAAGATTAGTCAAAATTGCTGCTAAGTCTCCTGCTTTCTCTATGGCAGGACCTGAGGTAATCCTGACACTTACTCCAAGCTCATTTGCTATTATGCTTGCCAGAGTTGTCTTACCCAGTCCAGGAGGGCCATATAAAAGCACGTGATCTAAAGTTTCTTTTCTTTGATTTGCTGCCTTTATAAATATATCTATTTTTTCTTTTACAGAGGACTGACCGATATATTCATCCAAGGACTTAGGTCTTAGTCCATAATCTACTTCCATATCCTCATTTAAAATCTTTGGAGTAATCAATCTATCTTCCATCCTAATACCTCACTTTACTTTGCTGCAAGTATCTTCAAAGCTTCCTTTATCAATACATTAATAGATGCTTGTGTATTTTTTATCTTAGACACAGCCTGAGCTGCTTCACTATAATTATATCCTAATGAAGTAAGTGCTTCAATTACTTGAGCTAAATCACTGCTGTCGCTATCAAAGGCTTGTACTGCTATTGCACTATTCGTATTAATCTTATCTTTAAGCTCTAATATTATTCTTTCTGCTGTTTTCTTACCAATACCCTGTGCCCTGACCAATTTAGAAACGTCGTTGGATATTATGGCAATCGCAATCTCTTGAGACTTGAATTGGTTAAGAAGTCCGACTGCTGCTTTTGGACCTACTCCAGATACTGTATTCAATAGCTTAAACATGTTAAGCTCATCTCTAGTATCAAAGCCAAACAGCACCATGTCATCTTCCTTAACAATAAGCTGGGTATAAATCTTTACTATAGAATCCACAACTGCATTACGTATAGTATTCTGTGAGCTTGAAACCTTGTAGCCTATACCAGTTACATCAATAACCAAATAATCCTCATGTATGGATTCCAGTTTTCCCTTTAAATATTCGTACATATAATTGCTCCTTTACAGCTTAAATAAATGGGCAAAATTTGAAGAATTACCGTGACATATAGCAACTGCTAAGGCATCTGCTACGTCATCAGGCTTGGGTACTTCCTTTAGATTAAGCAGTACCTTTACCATCTGCTGCATCTGTTTTTTATCTGCTCGTCCATAACCGACAACTGCCTGCTTTACCTGAAGTGGAGTGTACTCAAAAATTGGAACACCTAAATCGGATGCTGCCACTATGGCCACTCCTCTTGCATGTGCTACAGTAAGTGCAGTTTTTACATTCTTATTGAAAAACAGTTCTTCTACTGCATAAGCCTCTGGTTTATATTTTTCAATCAGCTCCATAAGCTGTGTGTGTATTATAGTCAATCTTTCAGACATGGGAGTGCCTGCTTTTGTGGTCACTGCACCATAATCTATAACCTTGAAGCTGTTTCCCTTATATTCTAACAAGCCATAACCCAGTATTGCAATACCAGGGTCAATCCCCATAATTAACAAATTATCACCCCAAACATATATTCGCTTGTACATTAAATATAACCTTTCTGGGCAAATAAATAAAGGAAAATTTATTTGCCTAAATAAAGGAGCTGTAAATGCTCTTACATTCACAGCTCCTTTATCTATTTTATTCACTAAAGCCTTCAAGCTTTTGCTGCAACTCATCCTCGCTGTCAGCGATTATTCCATACTCAAGATTTTTCTGATCCTCTGCTGTTAATGTTGAAATGGATATCTCAGTTTCTTCATAAAGTATCTTTTTACCCTCGGCGTCATATACATATATAGCAATATATCCGTCCTTAACACCAATTATGTAGTGCCTTGGACAATATGTTGATATTTCCCTGCTCAATATCACTTGTTGTTTTGAAAACTCATTAACCTTCCAATCAGTAAATTTTAGCTTAAGCTCTTCTTCTGAAAGGTTTATTAAATCCTCCATGTTTTCAGGATCTTTATCTAGCATATGACCGCACAAAGTGAAGTAAGTCTTAAAAATCACCTTTGTACTTGGAGTTATAAAATTATCTGTACTTGCATTTGTACTTTGATCTTCAGGAGCCTCTGCATCTACTGTAGTATAAGGATTCCTTATACTATCAGGTATCCTATAATCAGCGGTATCACCGCTATTGATTGTATTATTACTTATATTATCATTTTCATCATAGTTTAAGTAATATCCAAAACCGAAAGCAATAAAGAAAAACAAAGCAACAATTACTAATCCAATATTCTTTTTTCTTTGTCTATTTCTATTCTCAAACATAATAGTTACCTCCATACTGTTCTGGAGGGTATTATTTCCATATTGCAGAATTTTATACACAAAGTCCTTTATGATACTTTTTCACACTATATCTAAGCTTATTTGCTCTTTGTTTTATCTTCATAATTTTTGCACTTAGCTCCTGTAGATTCTAGCACAAGTGCCGAAGGCAACCTAGAGCTCTTAAACCCAAATAGCTTACAACCCTTTGGATATTCCTTATCCCAAGTTACATAAAAGTTTTTACAGTTTATACAATTTATATTTTCTATCTTCATATCTTCTCCAAAAATATTCTTTATTTCAAATTATACAAAAACAAAGTCTCCATTTCAATAAAATAAACTTTGTTTTTCATTTTTTATAAACAATCAAATTAGTATTTCTATTCATATGAAACCTAAGACAGAGAAGAATATTAGTATTAGATACAATATAAAATTTATGTTTATTATATTTTATAAAATCCTTGCAATAATTCAGAATTTGCTTTAGCATTTATGTATATAGAACTCACTATTTTATAAATATGAATTGTTTAGTGATATATATATAGTAAACATACTTTTATGAGGAAGTGTTCCCATGAACTACATTGTAATCGATACAGAATTTAATCAACCACAACCAAAGCTTTTTAATCCAAATATAAAATTTAAGCCTAACCCTATCAGTCCATTTGAAATTATAGAAATCGGAGCTGTAAAGGTAAATGATCAGCTTGAGATAGTAGACACTTTTCAAAGCTTTATTGATCCTGTAATATATAAAAGACTTAGCCCCATAGTATCTCGCAAGACAAAAATTACTAAAAAGGATCTGAAAAACGGAGAAAATTTTGCAAAAGTAATGAAGGACTTTATAAAGTGGATGGGGGCTGAATACATACTTTGTACTTGGAGCAACAATGATATACGAGAAATGAAGAAAAACTGTATTTATCACAACATCGATAGTAATTGGCTGGAAACCTATTATGACATACAGCTTCACTGCACTCACCTTTTAAACCTACCCAAGCATAATGCCATAGGGCTAAAAAACGCTCTACAAGCCTTTGAAATAGAACAGGATGCAGGAATGCACAGAGCTCTTGAAGATGCAATATATACAGCTAAGGTTTTTATGAAAGTATTTAGTACGGAAATGAAAAATGATATTTTAAAGACATTAAAATGAGAGAATGTTTGATAACACTCTCTCATTTTTTTACTAATTATTATATTTATCGATGATACTCCAGATATCCATGTTGTACTTTTCATACTCAGCATTTGGATAATCCGGTATCAAGCCCAGTCTCCAGAATGAGATTCCCTGTAACCCTAACATCTTGGCAAGTCTTGCTTTTGCCTCTATACTTCTCTCATCCTCATACCAAATTATATTTTTAATACCCTCTGCTTCATATATGAAGTAAGGTGCTTGATACACTTCTGAGTAGTTAAAGGTCTTAACCTCTGTATTGGTATCAGCCATGCGGTTTACTATCTTATAATACTCAGGATTATAGGGTGTATTGTTTAAAGCTACTCCATTTTTGAACTGCCATTGAGCTACAGAGAAATTAATCTGAAGTATCAGCTTTTCCTTTGGTACTCCCTGTCCTCCATTTATAGCATATTTAATTGCATAATATATATCCTTAATTGGTGCCAAAGGTGTCTCGCCTTTGAAGCTTTGCATATCTTGACTGCTTATATACTTTGGATCATAATCATGAGCCATCAGTATAACATAATCAGCCGCCTTACCTATTCCTGCAAAATCATAACCATCAAAATATGCCTGTCCAGCTTCTCTAGCCGGATTTATTGCAACTAATAACTTCTTATTATTCAAAGTCAACTGACTTTTTAGCTCGGTCAAAAAGGTGACAAAACTCTGCTTGTCCATTCCAAAGTTTTTCAAACCTTCAAAATCAATTATTACACCATCAAATTGTGTACTAACACTTGTGTTACTTAAATTTATACTCAAATTGACAATATCACCAATCAGCTTTTGTTTTGCTGCATCATTGCTTAGCAGTAAAGAAACTAGTCCTGTTGCTTTATCATTAACAGTTACAAGATCCTGATTTGACGCAAATACAGTAATATACTTTGCGACGCTATTATTGTCTGCTTCAACAGTAGCTAATTGAAAATCATCAGGCACATAAAAGGGTTGTCCACCCGTTGTATTTTCAGTAGTCATTTCCACTTGCCCTGAAGTCGGATTATAGGTCAATCTGCTCCAACCATAGCCTATACTATCAAAAGCCTTTATCTTACTTACCTGTTCAAAGGATTTTATAGCATAAAACCCATTTACAGTATTAAGCTTGTTATTCATAATATCATACATTCTAATCAGCATTGCTGCTGCTTCCTGTCTCATAGCTCTTGCGCTTGGATCAAAGCTATCCGCTTTTCTGCCATTAAGAATTCCTAAATCCTTAGCTAACTCAATATATCCTATATTCTTTACTACATCCTTAAACTGTGTTGACTGATAGTTTACCGAAATTGCCAAGCTATCATATTGAAGAGCCCTTACTATCATTACAGCCATTTCTTCCCGGTTAATTGGCTTGTTAGGCTCAAATTTACCAAATGAATAATCACCTTTTATTATAAATCCATTCTTTAGTCCAATATTTATATATGAATAGTGCCAGTCTGTGACCAATACATCACTAAACATAGCTGTATTGACTGATTTATCAGGCTGTAAGTTTTGCAATCTAACTAAAAATGTTAAGAACTCCGCTCTAGTTATATCCTTGTTATAGCCAAACACACCAGGCTTAATTCCATTTGTTATATTAAGCTCCTTTAGCTTATTTATATATCCCTCATAAAAATTCCCCGATGGAACATCAGTAAAACCTATAGTATTATTCTGAGCTGTTACTAAGCACGTCATCAAAAGAATAAATACAATAAGTAATGATATAGCCTTCTTCATTTGAACCCCTCCACAAAAACATTAGAACTACGTATAATTATATCACAAAGGGCATACCAAACGGTATGCCCTTTGTGAATCCATTTTATGTTAACTGAACTTTTGCTTATAGCTTCTAAAATACTGAATGCATGACTTATATAAGCTCTCAAAATCAACCTGATTATATATTTTCTCATCAAACTCATTTAGTAAATCAAATTTGTCCTCGTCGTTACTGTCGCCATTGTAAATTATTGATGCTTGATGCAGAATTTCTGCAATCTCAGGCTGTCCTATCATTTTCAATACATTTATTGTATCATTACAGTACTTACCATTGGTATTAAAGAAGTATTCGTCTAGCCCTCCGTTATTTACTTCACTTAAAAATAAATCTATCATATAGACGTTTTTTTCTTCAACCTTCAAGCTTGAAAAGGTACTTTCCGCTTCCTTCTCTGCAATAATATCAGCTATTGCATAAAACTTATCTTCTTCTGCACCACCATTTTCTAATATTTCTTCTACATAGTTCATTTACTTCTCTCCTTTACCAAAACCTATAAGTTTTCACTAAAAATTTTCCTAGATTAATATGTTACGTAAAATACATGAAAATATGTCATGTATTTTGTTTCGACATAAAAACACTCTTTTTCATAAATCTTACATTCATAAAAAAGAGATGTTTATAATCAATTAAAATCAACAACTTCTTAACCCCTGTTATTCCTCGTCATCCTCTGGCATGTCAGCATTGTGATAAACATCCTGAACATCGTCATTGTCATCAAACATTTCAAGCATCTTGTTGAACCTCTTGATGACCCCTTCATCTGTAACTGCTACAGTCATTTTGGGTATCATTGTAACCTCTGCTGTTGCCATCTCTATACCAGCGTCCTCCAGCTTTTGTCTAACTTCAGAGAAACTTTCTGAAGAAGTATATATCTCGAAGGAATCCTCCTGTGCAGCAAAATCATCTGCTCCACAGTCAAGGGCAAGCATCATAAGCTCTTCTTCCTCTATCTTATCAGTCTTCTCAACAATTATAAGACCCATCTCATCAAACATAAAGGACACACAGCCTGTTGTACCTAAACTGCCGCCGTACTTATCAAAAATATGTCTTGCTTCTCCTGCTGTTCTATTTCTATTTTCAGAAAGAGTCTTTACAATTACAGCGATACCACTAGGACCATAACCTTCATAAGTTATTTCCTCATAGTTAATGCCTGCCATCTCGCCAGAGCCTTTCTTTATTGCTCTTATAATATTGTCATTTGGCATGTTGCTTGCTTTTGCTTTAGCTACTACGTCAGCCAACTTTCTATTTGTAGATATATCTGCTCCATCTTTGGCAGCTATAGAAATCTCCTTGCCAATTTTGGTAAATATCTTCCCCTTTATAGCATCCTGCTTTCCTTTTTTATTCTTTATATTAGCCCATTTTGAATGTCCAGACATAAAAATCCTCCTTAAAAGTAAATAAAATAAAACAAATAAACAACAGAAATATTTTACCACAAAATTTACTCTACTGCAAATTACTGTTTTTCTGTAGGTATAAATATTGGCACTGGAGCTCTCTTGTGCTCACTTCTATTATACATCATATCTACCTTACTTTTGACCTCTTTACGTGCATTTCCTATAAGTATGTAATTATCCAACTCTTCATATGTCATACCCATTTCTTTTTCATCTGATTGGTTTTCCCACAATCCTGCTGTAGGCGGCTTTGTTATAATGATTTCAGGTATACCCAGATACTCAGCAAGTGCTCTAACCTCTTTCTTTACTAAGCTTGCAATAGGAAGCATATCAGAGCCTCCATCACCATACTTTGTAAAGTAGCCTATAGTCATCTCACTCTTATTGCCTGTTCCAGCTACCAAATAATTATTAACTCCTGCATGATAATATAAAGTAACCATTCTGAGTCTTGCCTTAATATTTGCAATTGCCAGCTTAGGATCTGTTTCCTTTGCACCAACTAACATCTTCATGGTATCAAAAGCTTTGTCCAATACAACGGTCTTAATCTCAATATCTAATGAATCAGCTACTAGCTTTGCATGTTGCTCATCTATAGGATCGCTGTAGCATGGCATAGTAACACAAAAGCAATTATCAGGGAATGCTCTTTTAACTAAAGCAGCTACTACAGCTGAATCAATACCTCCTGACATGCCTAGCACAACACCCTTTGCTCCTGCATTTTTAACTCTATCTCTAATCCACTCAACTGCTTCATTGCATACTTGCTCTATGTTTTTCATTCTATTTCCTCCCAAAGTGTAAAATACTAAATTTATAATATCACTATAGCTTTTATATGTAAACATCAATAAGCTTCTAATTCTAATATTTACTAGCATTAATATATCTATAACTGCAAAGATTAATATTAAAGAAATTAAAGAAATTTTAGGTGATTAATGAAGAAATTAAAATTAAATCATAAACTACTCATAATTGGACTTTTCGCGGGTCTTATCAATGGTTTGTTTGGCTCTGGTGGAGGAACTGTGCTTGTACCATGCCTAGTTTTTCTAATAGGTGTAGAAGATCATAAGGCTCACGCAACAGCTATATCAATTATATTACCTCTATCAATATTAAGCTCTTTAATCTATTTTAGGTATAATGTTGTAGATATATCCCTTACCCTTAAGGTTGCAGTAGGCTCAATAGCAGGTGGTATTGTAGGCTCCATGTTGCTCAATAAGTTATCCGTAAATGTACTAAGAAAGTTTTTTGGACTGATCATGATTATAGCAGCAGTCAGGATGGTGTTATGATGCTGATAATTATTATTGGCTTTCTTGCAGGAATAATAGGTGGTATGGGCATCGGAGGTGGCACTATCTTGATACCATCCCTAGTATTTCTTCTTGGAACGCAGCAGCAAGTAGCTCAAAGTGTTAATTTGTTATCCTTCATACCCACAGCCATTGTAGCAATATTTATTCATCTAAAGCATAAAAGTATAGAAACTAAGCTAGTGCTTAAGCTTATAATCCTTGGAGTAATAGGTGCCATAATAGGTTCCTTTATAGCAGTAAACCTTGATGCAAAGCTTTTAAAAAAGTTTTTTGGAGCCTTCTTATTTGTTATGGGGTTATATGAAGTTTTTTCAAAGAAGAATATAAAAAAGAAATAAGGTGTATTTATGAATTCAAGAAAAAATTTAAAAATTATACATTTAATTGAAAGCCTTAACCAATACAGAGAACAGCAAAAGCATGAGATGATTGTCGAGAACAATGAAATGTGTGAGAACTACTATAGAGTTGATGATAAGCCAAATGACAAAAGGGGTAGCTTTTGACTACCCCAACTCAACCAATACACATTCATTGTATATTATATTTATCCCGTAAGACTGTGCCTTTTCTACCAGCTCTTCACTTTCAGCTCCAGGCTGACACCAAACATTCTTTATCCCCTTCTCCTTAGCAATGGCTATAATCTCCATTCCAATCTTGGGATTTACTATAAGGCTAATTACATCAATATTCTCTTCTATATCCCTTAGACTTTTATAGCATTTTACTCCCTCAATTTCATCCTGCTTAGGATTTATAGGAAAGACATTAAATCCGTGTCTTTTAAGCTTGTTAAATACCTTGAAGCCAAACTTTGAAGTATCCTGAGTGGCACCTACAACCGCCCAGTTTTTTAGATTAAACAAATCATGCATATCCATACCTTTACTCCTTATAAAGTGCTAACATTATTTATTATATATTTTTCTAGTCTTCCATAGGTTATTGGATCCATCTCAGCTTTTACATATATACCGTCTTCTTTGTACTCCTCCACCAACACTCTACAGTTATTGTGAATCATAGAGGATACTCCTGCATCAATATAAGGCAGCATAAACTCAGCAATACGCCACTGCTTAGCAGCTTCCTTATCCATTTCTTTCATTAATTCATCTAAACCTGATTTGTTTAGGGCTGAAGCAAAGAGAATTGGACTACCACCATTATCTGGCACATTTATTGCATCAACGCTTTCTAATTTATCAATTTTGTTGATTAGTGTAATCATTGGCTTATTCTCAGCACCAAGTTCTTTTAACACCTCAAGAACAACCTTTATTTGTTGGTCATAATCCTTACTGCTGCCATCTACAACGTGGACAAGCAAGTCAGCGAATAAAACCTCCTCCAAGGTGGACTTAAAGGCTTGCACTAATTCATGAGGAAGCTTCTTAATAAAACCAACTGTATCAGTTACTAATATTTCCTTACCGCTCTCCAAAACAACCTTCCTGGTAGTCGGATCCAAAGTAGCAAACAGTTGATCCTCTGCATAAATATTAGAATCAGCCAAGCTGTTTAGCAAAGTGGATTTGCCTGCATTTGTGTAGCCTACAAGGCATACCTGAAATACATTATTACTTTCTCTGCCGACTCTTTGTATTCCCCTTTGCTTTTTAATCTCTTTTATTTCATTTTGTAAATTATTTACTTGATCTCTAATTCTTCTTCTGTCTACCTCCAGCTTTTTTTCTCCTGGACCCCTAGTGCCTATACCTCCACCAGTCCTTGACATTTGTTGTACTAAGCCTATAAGCCTTGGCATAGCGTACTTAAGCTGTGCCAGCTCTACCTGTAGCTTGCCCTCTCTTGACTTTGCTCTTTGTGCAAATATATCAAGTATTAATTGCGTTCTATCTATTACTTTTATGCCTAAGGTCAACTCAAGATTTCTTATTTGAGCACCGGACAGTTCCTCATCAAAAACTACAAGGTTTGCGTCTACGGTCTGAACTAATAAGCCTAACTCCTTAAGCTTACCCTTACCAATAAAGTAAGCAACATCCTTTTTATCTCTCGATTGAACCATTCTGCAAAGCTCTATTCCACCTGCTGTTTTAAGCAATTCTCGAAGCTCTTCAAGTGCTGCTTCATTTTCTATACCTACTAGAACAGCTCTCTCTTCTGCTGTCTCTACAGCCTTTGAAGTTTTTACTGCATTCTTTATATTTTCCTCAGCTTCATTTATTACAGTTTTTATATCCAGCTTCATAAACCTATCTTTTTGATAAGGACCAGCAATAAGAGGGATTAAATCGTCTTGTTTATCGATTCCCAAAAAAGCTAAAAAGATATCAGATACCTCTCCATCTTCCACGCCGACTGCAGCCATCATATCAAACCTCATTTTCTTCAATGCAGAAAGATCTACATTTGAAAGCATTCCACTACCATTTGGATGTGTATGCAACACTCGGATACCGCTTAAGCTTTCCTCTGACCTTCTCCCAGTCAAATCCTTTAAAGTAACGGTATTCTCGTCACCTATTTCTACTTCAAGCACTTCGCCTTTTCTATTTATAAATACTGCAATTTCTTTGCCTGTTTTCTCTGTAATCTCACAAATTGTATCTATGATTTTCTCATTAGCAAATAAATCCTTATCTACTGATTCATTCTTCAAATCTTCTAATTGATTTAATAAAGTTTTCTTAATACCAGCTTTATTTTCCATAATATCACCTCGTTTGGAATACTTTGATTTTGCTCTCATTTTAACATAGCTTATGCAATTTTATAAGCTATTAGATACATAAAAACAATCTTTCTCATAAAAGTTCAAAAATAAAAAATCTGATAGCATTTATACTCCAGACTTATTTTGTGTTATAATATTTTTTGATTTGAAATTAAGTTTTGCAAAGTTTATAAAAATACCTATAAGCACAAGAAGCATTCCTATAATAGTTTTTAGATTAAGTATCTCTCCAAGAAAAACTAATGCTAAAGTCGATGCCAAAACCGGCTTTAAAAAGAATACCATAGCACCTTTGCTGGCAGTTAGTATTTTTAGTGCCTCCATGTAGGTAATATAAGCTATGCCTGATAAGAATATCCCGAGATATAATACCTTCAAAATAGTCTCCTGAGGTATGACAAACAAGGGTAATCTATAATACATAAGCACAGGTACATATAAAAGACTTCCTAAAATCGAAGATATAGAAATCATAGTTATACTGCTAATACCCTCGCTTTTTAGTTTTCCTAATACAGTATACAAACCAAAGGTCAAAGAAGCAAGCAACGCAAGTAATAAACTTGTGATAGTATCACCACCTGTATTTCCTTTATAGATTATTAGAGAGATACCTGCTATACCAAACAATATACATGCAAGCTTGTCGATAGTTACTTTTTCTTTAAGTATTATCGTTGAAAAAAGCATTACAAAAATTGGATTTGAGCTTATAAGTATTGCGGCTGTAGATGCTTTCCCGAGATTTATTGATAACTGTAAAGCACCCATACTAATGAATATATTAAGCAATCCCAGTCCCAAGAAGAAAAGCCAATCCTTTTTATGCAGCTTCTCTTTTTTTGCAATCACAAAGGGCAACAAGGTTATGCCTCCTATAAAAAATCTTAAAAACGTCAACTGTAATGGATTTATTATACCCTTTAGAGTGCTTGTTACCACCTCTAAAGTGCTAAATATTAATATTGTAATGCCTAGTAATATATAACCTTTATATTTCATATTATCCCCCATAAAACTTATCTTTCATTTTTTAATAACCTGTCCAGTTTTACTATCGAAATACAACTTAGTAGATTTAAATAAGTTTCTAAAAATTTTTAATATCTTTACTCCGTTCTTATCTCTTACCTTATATCTACTTTGATTTATCTTTAGTCCTTAATATGTAAAAGTATAGAGGAGAAATCAAACCTGCTCCAATTGCTATAGCAGAAAAGTCTTTATTATAGAACATGTTTGATATTATCATATAGATAGCCGCCATAAATCCCAGAACACCCGCTATAAATAAAACTTTGTTTCCACTTAAAATCATAATTGTATCTCCTTGATTTTCAATTTTGCTATTTATATTTTAACTCATTATATAAGCAAGGTAAAGTTTCGCAAAAAAGAGAAGAAGCACTATCTCTACATTAATAAATGCAAATAAAAAAACAGCCATTTCTGAC
>JBAVGO010000082.1:0-41190 GCA_049684915.1 Lutisporaceae bacterium
TAGCTATATTTACCCGTGGAGAGATCACACTAATCTTACCGCTTGAAACCTTTATTTTCTTTATACAAGCCTTTTTGATCCACTCTGATTGTACAATAATTTTATTTGCTTTTTTTATAGATTTAAAAATTTTTTTACTAATAATATTTTGATAAACCCACAAGTGTCTATTCTTTATAAATTTAAATTTATAATCGACAAAAGGTAAAGAATTATGCATATATAATATTTGTTCCACCTTAGTATTAGGAATAATAACGTTTTGAAATGACAATACCTTATCTACCTTAAACTTTTTAATCAATTTTGGAGCTATTATATTGTCAAAATATAGTCTATGAAACCAACTCTTCTTAACCCAAGTAAAATTAAGGACTTTAATTGTCTTGGTTTCTTCAAGTCTAGGCTTGCTAAGAACAAAAATCCAATTAATGCTTTTATCTTTATTTTGTTTTATTTCATTATAAAAATCATTTAATATGGATAACGCACCAATTGTTTCTGCTGGAACATTAAAAACCATTATATTCATGACTTCCTCCACACCATCTTATTAACAATCCCTGTATAGCTCTGAATAATTTTTACAACCTTAATACTAACATTTTCATCTATATAATTGGGTACATCAACACCTAAATCATTATTAGCATTCATCTCTACAGCCATATCAACAGCTTGTAGCACTTGCTCTGTAGTAATGCTTCCAATAATCATATTGCCCTTGTCCATAGCTTCTGGTCTTTCTGTACTTGTCCTTACTGATACAGCAGGAAACTTGAAGTAAGATGCTTCCTCGGCAATTGTTCCACTATCAGATACAACACAGAACGCATTTTGTTGCAGATGATTATAATCAGAGAATCCAAAAGGCTGTAAGCTTCGAACATTCTCATGGAATCTAAACCCACGCTGCTCAATAAACTTCTTGCTTCTCGGGTGAGTACTATAGATTATCGGCATATCATAAATTTCTGCCATAGCATTTATTGCATTCATTAATGTCATAAAATTTTCTTCATTATCAATATTCTCTTCTCTGTGAGCGGATAACAAGATGTATTGTCCTTTTTCTAAACCAAGCTTTTCTAATACTTTGCTACTTTTTATCTTATCCGCATTGACATTAAGAATCTCTGCCATAGGAGAGCCCACAACATATGTTCTTTCTTTTGTTACACCCTCACTATTCAGATATCTTCTAGCATGTTCTGTATAACAAAGATTTACGTCACTGATGTGGTCAATAATCCTTCTATTAATCTCTTCTGGTAAGTTTTCATCAAAACATCTGTTGCCAGCTTCCATATGAAAAATTGGAATTTTAAGACGTTTAGCAGATATAACGCTTAGGCAAGAATTTGTATCTCCTAAAATCAATAAGGCATCAGGATTTTCTCTAACCATAATTTCATAGGATCTTGCTAGAACATTTCCCATAGTTTGTCCTAAATTATCACCTACAACATCAAGATAAAAGTTTGGCTCTCTAAGTCCCAATTCTTCAAAAAATAACTGATTTAATGTATAATCATAGTTTTGACCTGTATGCACTAATATATGTTCAAAATACTTATCGCACTTCTTTATGACTTCTGACAGCTTAATAATCTCAGGACGTGTGCCTACGATAGTCATTAGCTTTAATTTTCTCATGTCAGCTTCCCCCTATTCAAAATAGTATGGATATAATTCTCTGTGGCTTATAACCCAATCTTTCATTTCTATTATCATATCTTCGTATGAAGGCACAATAAAATCAAAGTCTTTTCTATTGTTAACTAGGGATTTATCTACTATAACATCCTCACTTGTATTAATTTCTATTTGATTATTCCTTAAATACTTATTAAACAATATAAGTAGTTCATATTTACTAATAGTATCATTATTCACAAGATTATATAATCCAGCTAGACTATCCTCTGTAGCTCTTTCCATTGCTTTTGCAAGGGTAAGAGTTGTCACACCTGTCCAAATTGCTCTAGTATAACCATTAATCTGTCCACTCTGTTTCATAAACCAGTTAAACAAACCTATACCATTTTTATTCATATCTGGTCCAATTATAGAATTCCTAAATGTTAAATCTTTGTTATTCTCTAGTTCTCCTAGAGCCTTTGATCTATCATAAAAGGTTTCTCCATCTCTTAAAGAGTTTTCATTGTAATTTCCTGTTTTCCCTGAGAAAACACAATCCGTACTCATATGAATAACTTTAGTAAAAGAATCTTTGGCAATATCACTAAGATAATGCGGTAAAAGGCTATTTAAAAATACTGCTTGATATTTATTAGCTTCAGCACTTTGATTTAATACACCTACACAGTTTATTACTGCATCAAATTCTCCCTTTTTTATAACGTCTTCTAGCAATTTTAAATCAGTTATATCACCTATAATATTTTGACAGAATCTAAAAGGTCTTCGTACAAATACAATTACATTATGTCCTTGCTCTTTTAGGTAAATAGAAATAGTATGCCCTGCCATTCCCGTTGCTCCTAATACAAGAAACTTCATTTTATCAATCCTCTACCTTTTACTTTAATATATAAAATTATTTACTACATGCCCTAACTCTTATTAAACCCTTAACTCTTGTTTGATATAATCAAGCTGCAACAACTTTTCTTTAACTTGCTCTATATTTAATTGTTCAGTATTATGAGAGTTATATTCATCTGATGTTGAAAGCTTCATATCCCCTTCAATAAAATACTTATCGTAGTTAAGATCTCTTTGATCGGCAGGCACTCTATAAAAATCGCCCTTATCTTCCGCCATTACATATTCTTCTTTTGTAAGGAGCGTTTCATATAGCTTTTCTCCATGACGAGTACCAATTATCTTGATTTCATTATCTGCATTAAATATTTCTTTCACCGCTTGAGCGAGAACGCCAATTGTACTTGCAGGAGATTTCTGTACCATAATATCCCCTGTCTTAGCATTTAAAAATGCAAACATTACAAGCTCAACTGCATCCTCCAAACTCATCAAGAATCTAGTCATATTAGGATTTGTTACAGTTATGGGCTGTCCGCTCTTTATCTGGTCTATAAATAGAGGTACAACCGAGCCACGAGAAGCCAATACATTCCCATATCTAGTTCCACAAATAAGTGTTTTGTCAGGTGATATTGTTCTTGATTTGGCTACAAATACTTTCTCCATCATTGCTTTTGAAATACCCATAGCATTTATAGGGTATGCTGCCTTATCAGTTGAAAGACATATTACTTTTTTTACACCGCTTTCTATAGCAGCAGTAAGCACATTTTCAGTTCCAAATATATTTGTTTTTACTGCTTCCAGCGGAAAGAATTCGCACGAAGGAACTTGCTTTAATGCTGCCGCGTGAAAAATATAGTCAACATTATGCATAGCATTTTTGACACTTGCCAAATCCCTTACATCACCTATATAAAATTTAAGCTTATCATTTTTATATAGCTTTCGCATATCATCTTGTTTCTTCTCATCACGAGAAAAAATCCGTATTTCTCTCACATCTGTATCCAAAAATCTTTCCGCTACAGCATTCCCAAAAGAGCCTGTCCCTCCGGTGATTAATAAGGTTTTATTCTTGAACATATTATTTTTCCTCCGCTAATCTATTAAGTTCTTTTTCAAGCTTCTCCATAAATATGTCTTTTGTAAAATGCTTTCTAAAATATTCCCTACCCTTTTCTCCACAATTTTTATATTTATTTGGATTTTCAATAAAATCTTTCATTACTTCTGCTAATGCTTTTGAATCACTTGCATTTACACATAAACCACATTCAGATTCTTTAATAACTTCTTGGGCTGCACCATTTATTGCACCAATTACAGCTTTACCTGCAGCCATATAGCCCTGTAATTTCGAGGGCATTGTCAAACCTATTAAATTCTCTGCTTTTAATGTAAGAAGACAAGCGTCTGCTAACTTATAAAATTTTGGCATTTTTTCTAGTGAATGACGACCATGAAAAATAACAATATCATCTAAGCCTTTTTTCTCAGCAAGAGTCTTACTATTGTTTAAATAAGAACCATCTCCCACAAAATGAACTTTAAACTTGGGAACATGCTTTATAATCTCAACTGCATCTAAAATGCACTCTATATCTTGTGCGATACCAATATTGCCCATAAAAACAAAATCAACAATATCATCAGCTGGTGAAAAATCCATTTGTAAATAAATATCTTCTGCATGTTGTGGAATATAGGAAATCCTCTCAGTTGAAATTGAATGTTCTTCATTAAAATACTTTATAAAAGGTTTTGATGTCACTGTGATAGCGTCACAGTGAGAATAGAGATATTTGCTAAACTTTTTTACTAACTTAAAAACAAAACTTTTTTCGCCTGGCAATATGTTCTTCATAGATTCAGGCCAAATATCACAACAGTATAAATATAATGGGTTACGAGAGCGTTTTTTCATTATGATTCCCGGTAAGGCCATTGTTACAGGAGATAACTGATAAATGAAAACAATGTCAAAATCTTTTTTCATAGACAGTGCTTTTATAGAAGCTGACAACATATAACTGGCGTAATTTAGTGTAATACCTATAATGCCACTCTTCCTACCTATTTCAAAAGAACGAAGTACTTTGACACCATTGATAATCTCTTTTCGTTTTCTTCCCCAACAATATTCTTTCGGTATCTTTCCCTTTGGATAATTGGGTAAGCCTGTTAACACCGTCACTGAATGACCATCTTTTACAAGTTCCTCACATATATCATTAATCCTAAATTGTTCTGGATAATAATATTGACAAACCACTAATATCTTCATTATGTAAGCTCCCATATCTTAATCATACATCTTTAAATACTCTTTTATTTCTGGTTTTAGACCTTCAGCAAAAGGCTTTGGTGAATATCCAAAATCCTTTCTTGCAGCTTCATGAGGAAAACTTCTATCTTCACCCATTCGCTGAACTCTCTCTATATAATCAACTTTTCCAAGAGTAAGGGTCTTAAGGCACCTTGCCATAAAGATACCCAATCCTAAAGGTACGCTGATATAAATTGTTTTCTTGTTCAAGTTATCACTTATCAACTTAAATATATCTATCATTGAAATAGGTTTTTCACCTGATAAGATATAATCTCCATTTATGATATTCTTCTGGCTTAGCACCTGATAATATGCTTTTCCAAGATCTCTTCCATTAACTGGTTGTAGCAGACTGTTTCCATTACCAACTACCGGAAGAAGCCTTAACTTGTCTACCATCTTTATAAACACGATCATGTTCCTATCCGTCGTGCATCCATAAATCATAGTAGGTCTTAAGTAAATCAGACCAATTTGCGAGTTGTTATCTTCAATGATTTTATCTATAGTTTGTTCTATACTCTTATATTCTTCTGATGCACTTTTATATTTCGAATAAATGCCTGTTGTATGAACAAATATAGCTCTCCTTACATTGTTTAGTACAGCTGCTCTCATTATCGTGATCGAGTAAAAAATTGACCCTATGTGCAATACTGTGTCAATGCCTACCATAGCTTTATTCATAAGTTCTTGATTACTTAAGTCACTAACAACCTTCTCAATATTTAATCCACAGTTATCCAATAGTGAGGTGTCAGAAGTTTCTCTAATAATACAACGTATAGGTTCTTTATATTTATGGTTTATAAGTTCTTGTAAGAAGTATTTGCCACTATGCCCTGTAATACCTGTAACTAATAACATCTTTTCACCCCTAACGTTCTAATTACCTACCTATCTCTTTCGTTGCATCAACTTCTTTATTTCCTGTTCCACCTTCAACAACCCCATCACTCTTTAGTACCGACACAATAGTTGCAAAGAAGCACTTCATATCCATCATAAAACTCATATTGTCTACATAATATCCATCCAACTCTGCTTTCAATTGTATAGACAGCTCATCTCTCCCATTTATCTGAGCCCAACCAGTTAGTCCTGGATATATGTCATTTGCATCATATTTATCTCTTTCATCTATTAAATCATATTGATTCCAAAGTGCTGGTCTGGGACCAATTATGCTCATTTCACCTTTTAAAATATTAATTATCTGAGGAAGCTCGTCTAGACTTGTCCGCCTTAAGAGCTTGCCAGTTCTTGTTATATATGCATCTGGATTCTGTAGTAAATGTGTAGGCATGTCTTTAGGTGTATCGGTTCTCATAGTTCTAAATTTTAATATGTAAAAGCAACTTTTGTTTTTTCCTATACGCTTTTGTTTAAAAAATATTGTTCCCCTAGAATCTAGCTTTATTAGTAATGCAATTATTAAAAAACCCGGACAAAGTATTATAAGTCCTAAAAGCGATAATATAAAATCTGCAACTCTCTTTATATATTGATACAAATTCATCAAACACCCTTTCAACAACAATTTACTTTATCCTTTTTTCACTATATTCTGGTACTAAGATATACATAATGTACCACTCTTTTAAATAAAAGGAGTGCTTAAGCACTCCTCATGTTGTTATTTTCTAAGCATTCTACTTATCAAAATAGCCATTTGTTCTTTTGTTAATTCTTGGTCATATCTAAATGTCCCATCCTCGAAGCCTTTAAACAAACCTTTTTGATAAAGAGCTGCGATAATACCTTGATACTCAGCCGGTATCTTATTTAAATCCTTAATAGGAGAATTCTTCATCTCTGCTGCTGTAAGAGGCTTAATATCCATTGCTCTTGCCATCATTATTGCCATATCAAGTCTTGATGTTTTTTCTGTAGTATTTGTAGCTACCTTAGTATCTAGTATATTTAGGCTTTGTGCTTTTTGTACAAGCTCTGCTTCGGTCTTAAGACCAGTGTCTTGACCTATAATCTTTATTATTATTGCTGCTGTTGATTGAATTGATAATGCACTCTGTGGTCTAAAATTTTCACCTTCTTCGTTATCCATAAGACCAGCTTTAACTGCTATTATTATAGCATTTACTGCTTCTCCATTGTTTGGATTAACGTCCACAATATTAATTTCTTTTAACTGCTCCTCATACATAGCACTTGTTACTGTATCAGCAAAAGAAACGCTAGTCATTCCTATTAACAAAGCTATTACTAAGGTTATGCATATGAATTTTTTCATATTTCATCCTCCTTTTTAATTAGTTCAGTTTGTGTAATTATATTACAAAATGGTATAAAATTCAAGTATTTAATGCAATATCTTGCTGTATAGTATCTCTTTTGTTTCTATATAATCTACATTTTTCTTAATATATGCCATCCAAAGCACATCCTTGTATTTTTCTATTTTATCAGTTCTATTTTGGATCTCATAGATAATGTATAATAATCTATCACTATCTATTACCATTACAGGGTCATCTTTAGCCTTAATCAGCAGCCCCTCTGCAATGTCAAGCTCTCCCATCATAAGCATTGCTTTGCCTTTATAAAAGTATATTGTTGGACTTAATACTACTTCCTTTTGTTTATCAAGTTCAAGTACCTTGGTTATCAAGCTCTTTGCATTTTCTATATCCTTGTTTTTTATGTATTCTAAAGAAGCCTTCATATAGGTTTCTGTAAGCAAATCATAGTTGCTTGATTTTTGGGGCTGATACTTCACTAGTTTCTCTGCTTGTTCATATGCCTTTATATACTGCTCAGAGTCTAGATATATTTTTGTAAGTATAAGGTTATAGTCTGGGTGATAGGGGCTATACTTTACTGCCGCTTCTGCTGCAATTTGTGCCTTACCTCTCCAGTAATCTACCTGGTCTGTGCTATCAGCCATACTTTTGTACATTTCAGCAAGTATTGAGTGATATTGTGAATTCTTTGGGTCCTTCTTAATAGCATCTTCATAGCTGGTAATAGCTTCAGCAGTATCTCCATTTTCTCTCAATACATTTCCTCTTTCTGCAAGCCGAGCAGACTTATAGGAAAGTGCATTTATATATACCAAGGTAAGACAAATACATAAAAAAACAATTCCAATATACTTCTTTATGTTCATTTACTCACCACCCTCTTAAAACTTGCTGACAAAGCTATCAATGACCAAAATAGCAACGAGATGCTGCCATAGGTGAGATTAAAGTCCATAGCCGAGTGTACTGATAGTGCCAAAAAAGAAACCGCCAATCCCGATACTATTATCCGATTACTTGCATCTCCCATAAATACCGACTTAATGTAATTATACAGCGATAATAGTACCAATCCCAAAAATGATACAAAGCCAAGTATACCAGCTTCAACAAAAATCTGAAAATAGTGGTTATGTACTGTCCTTGCAATGTAATAATGATCCTGTACGCTTTGATATAGTGCTATCCAGCCTCCACCACCTACGCCTAATACGAAATGCTCTTTGATTAATCTTAATGCATCCTTATTAAAGTCAATCCTTTGTATAAAAGATAATTCACCCAAATTAATAGTCTGTAGCCTTGCTAAGATATTTGGAGGTACTAATTTAGCTGCAAGGCTTCCAGCTAAAACACTTACATAATTATATTGAGTAATAATAAATAACAGCAGCCCTGCAAAAACCATAGTGTATATTAATATCTTAGACTTTCGCGGAAGCTTACTAAGCATTTCTATTAATAAAGCTAATATTGCTGAAACCATAAGAGATAGTGTAATCCATTTCATTGCCCCAAAATAGTTTGAGACTTTACTGTACATATAATATTTATTGGCTATTGCAATTATAGGTAACAGCATTATCGAAAAATAGGCTAAGAACTTCAGCTTATATCCCCGTGGCAGCAATATTGTATATATACTAAAAGCAACAAACAAGGCTATTACAAAAACTCCTCTTGAACCAGTAAAAAACAAAGCTATAAATAAAACATTACCTGTTCCTGCTAATAAAGCTCTAACAAATATATTTTTAGCTTCTAATAGCAGAGACATACAAAATATTATGCATATCAGAAAGTATATAGCGGCAGTATTAGTATATTGAAAGGTAGCGCCTAGTCTATCACTTAATACTACATCCTCCAGAAAGCTTAAACCCCCCGCATAACCTATCAGCGATACTATGGCAGTTATAACTCCAAAGACTATCACTGGTGTACAAAAGTATGCTTTAATCTTGTCATTATTACCTCTAAAGAAATCAATAATAATTATTAGTACAATAAAGTACATTGAGTATTGTACAATCGCATCCACGGCCCCCTTGTAGTCTACAGCAACAAAGAAGCTGATTATGTATGCCAATACAAGCAATGCATTTAGGTATATTACCCAACCTTTTAGATAAATGTCTTCTTTTTTGTATGTTTTAATTATAAAATACAATGCTGAAAGCGCAGCAATAATTATAAAATAAAAGCTTCTCTCCAATGGGAAAAATAATCCCTTAAACAACGAGGAGGAAGATATTAAAATA
Source organism: Lutisporaceae bacterium (assembly GCA_049684915.1). Classification (GTDB taxonomy): domain Bacteria; phylum Bacillota; class Clostridia; order Lutisporales; family Lutisporaceae; genus GWB2-37-7. The sequence goes on from JBAVGO010000082.1 coordinate 9,366, forward strand.
ATAATCATAATAGCTATAAATTTCTTCATCCTTCACCTGCCCTACTGCTTAGTATTAGTAACAGCAATTTCATCGATTACATCATTTGTCTCATAATTATAGGTGGTTACAATATTGCTAATAGCACTTCTAAGCTTATTACTATCTGTTAAAACAAATTCTAAGCCTCTTATTTGTTTAAGCAGCTCATCGTAATTTATTTCAATTGGTTTACCTATAAAAATATTCTTGTGTTCAGTTGCTTTTTTGCCTTCCTCATCCATCAGCAGCTCTTCAAACAGCTTCTCTCCAGGTCTTAAACCTGAATACTCTATTTTAATTTCGAAATCAGGAGCATAGCCTGATAGTCTTATCAAATCTCTTGCCAAATCATCAATCTTTATGGATTTTCCCATATCCAGTATGAATATCTCGCCACCCTCAGCTATAGCTCCAGCTTGAATAACAAGCTGAGCTGCTTCCAGTATAGTCATGAAGTATCTTGTAATATCAGGATGCGTTACTGTTACAGGTCCACCTTGTGCAATTTGCTTTTTAAAAAGTGGTATTATACTGCCATTACTTCCTAGTACATTTCCAAATCTTACTGCGACGAATTTTGTATCGCTATGCTTGTCCAAGGCTTGAATAAGCATCTCTCCAAGTCGTTTAGTCGCTCCCATAATGTTTATTGGATTTACAGCTTTATCCGTTGATATTAATACAAATTTCTTGGCACCAAATTCACTAGCATTTTGTGCTACGTTTAAGGTACCAAACACATTATTCTTTATTGCTTCCTGCTCATTTGATTCCATTAACGGAACATGCTTGTGAGCAGCAGCATGAAATACTATGGACGGTCTATATTTATTAAATATCTCTTTGATTCTAGCTTTATCTCTAATGGATGCAATTATCACTTCAAAATCCAGTTTGTCTTTATATATGTACTTAAGCTCATTCTGTAATTCATAAGCGTTGTTTTCATATATGTCTAATATCAAGAGCTTCTTTGGCTGAAATTTTGCAATCTGACGACATAGCTCTGACCCTATGGAACCCCCGCCACCAGTAACTAATACTATTTCATCCTTTATATAGCTTGATATTTGGTCTATATGAAGCTCCACTTCTTCTCGCTCTAATAAATCTTCTATGCTTACACTTCTAATCTGCTTAATTGTAATGTCTTTATCTATTAGTTCATATACTCCAGGCAAAGTCTTTAGTGTGCAATTTGTTTTTTTACATATATTCAGTACCTCTGATAATTCTTGCTTGGAGGCGGATGGTATAGCAACTATTATCTCCTGGATCTTATATTGTTCCACAAGCTCTACAATCTTACTTTTGTCTCCCCTTACAGGCACTCCATGTATCTCAGATCTATGCTTTGCCTTATCATCATCTACAACAACTACTGGCATATATGATATATTCTCATGAACCTTCATTTCTCTTATTACTATTGATCCGGCTTTTCCTGCACCAATCACCATTACTCTTATCTTGCTGTTATTTATGGGTATCATCGTTCTTTTAAACCTTCTCACTATCCTATAGCTCAAACGACTTCCGGTAATGAACAATAAGGTCAAAATAAAGGCTATCACATTTACAGATCTAGGCATACTCATATGAAATATTAAGCCAAATAAATATTCCGTCACACTTCCTATTGAAACTGCATAGAATATTTTCATTAATTCATCAATACTTGCATAGCTCCACAAGCTTGTATAAAGCCCAAATACTTTATTTATAAATATCTTAATTATTGTAATCATTATGTGAGTTTTAATAAATACATCTAAATAATTTGCCGGGATAGTACCTTCAAATCTAATATACAAGGCGAAGAAAACTGCTAAATTAACCAAAAGTATATCTGTGAGTAATAACATTGCCTTCCTGCTATATGACTTCATTTAATCAATCCCCCAGATCAGCATTAATAAATGTTAAAGTTTGTCGAAATATCTAACATATTATGTATTTATCTTTTCATTTTCATCACTCATCGGACAATATGATTAATATATCGACATATATCTTTGAATTCTATAATCTAACTTTTCACTAATATAATTATACATGCATTTACATAAGTTATCTATATTTTCACTCAATATTATCTAATAATCTTTATACAATATTGCAATATAGGTTTTACTATAAAAAATCAGAAAAAAGCCATCCTTTTTTCAAGGATGGCTATGATAGCTTTTTTACTTTTTAGTACATTCCCATGTCTCCACCCATTCCTGGTGCCTGCATTGGTTTTTCCTTCTCTGGAATATCTGATACTATGCTCTCTGTTGTTAGAAGCATTGAAGCTACTGATGCAGCGTTTTGAAGTGCTGATCTTGTAACCTTAGTTGGGTCTACTATACCTGCTTCTATCATGTTTACATATTTTTCATTTAAAGCGTCGAAGCCTATACCTGGCTCACTGTTCATAATCTTCTCGATTACTATAGAACCTTCAACACCTGCATTTTCAGCGATTTGTCTTACAGGCTCTTCTAGTGCTCTCTTTATAATTTTAACGCCTGTTCTCTCGTCGCCTTCTGTCTTATCTATAAGAAGTGAAACAGCCTTTATAGTGTTTGCAAGAGCTGTACCACCACCTGGTACTATACCTTCTTCTACTGCTGCTCTTGTTGCTGCTAAAGCATCTTCTATTCTTAGCTTTCTTTCCTTAAGCTCTGTTTCTGTAGCTGCTCCAACCTTTATAACTGCAACTCCTCCTGCAAGCTTTGCAAGTCTTTCCATGAGCTTCTCTTTGTCGAAGTCTGATGTAGTCTCTTCAATTTGAGCCTTTAATTGTCTTACTCTATCCTTTATTGCATCTTTTTCACCAGCACCGTCAACTATTATTGTATTTTCCTTCTGAATCTTAACTTGCTTTGCTCTACCTAGTTGATCCAAAGTAGTTTCCTTCAGGTCTAATCCTAATTCTTCAGAGATAAGTTGACCTTTTGTAAGTATTGCTATATCTTCCAGCATAGCCTTTCTTCTGTCGCCAAAGCCTGGAGCCTTTACAGCTACACAGGTGAATGTGCCTCTTAATTTGTTAACTACCAATGTAGATAATGCTTCACCTTCAATGTCTTCAGCTATTATAAGAAGCTTTTTGCCTTGTTGCACTATTTGCTCTAATATAGGAAGCAATTCTTGTATGTTGGAAATCTTCTTGTCAGTTATTAAAATATATGGATCGTCTAATACTGCTTCCATTTTCTCTGTATCAGTTATCATGTACATTGATACAAAACCTCTGTCAAACTGCATACCTTCTACTATGTCAAGATTTGTTCCGAAGGTATTGGATTCTTCTACAGTGATTACGCCATCTTTGCCTACCTTTTCCATAGCTTCTGCAATCAAGCTTCCAATTTCTTCATCACTTGCTGATATTGAAGCAACTTGAGCTATAGCTGATTTGCCTTCGATTGGCTTTGAAATCCTCTTTAATTCATCTACTGCTACTTCAACAGCCTTGTTGATACCCTTTTTTATAATCATTGGGTTCGCACCTGCTGCTACGTTCTTAAGTCCTTCTCTGATGATTGCTTGTGCAAGCAATGTAGCTGTAGTAGTACCGTCACCTGCTACGTCGTTTGTCTTTGTAGCAACTTCCTTAACTAGTTGAGCTCCCATGTTTTCAAATGGATCTTGTAGTTCTATTTCCTTTGCTATTGTTACACCATCGTTTGTGATAAGGGGTGAACCAAACTTCTTATCAAGAACTACGTTTCTTCCCTTTGGTCCTAATGTTATCTTTACTGTGTCAGCTAGTTGATTAACACCTCTCTCTAGTGCTCTTCTAGCTTCTTCACCGAATTTAACTTGTTTTGCCATCTGTATTGCCCTCCTTTAATTACTCTACTATTGCTAAAATATCGCTTTGTCTTATAACTAAATACTCTGTACCGTCCATTTTAACTTCTGTTCCGGCATATTTCGAGTAAATAACCTTATCCCCAACCTTAACTTCTAGTGGAAGCTTCTTTCCATCTACCATTTCTCCGCTTCCTACTGCAAGTATCTCGCCTTGCATAGGTTTCTCCTTTGCGTTGCCAGGAAGAACTATGCCGCTCTTAGTTGTCTCTTCACTTTCCATTACCTTTATTATGACTCTGTCACCTAGTGGTTTAATATTCATTATAACCCTCCTTAGATTACTTATTTTATTCTTCTTAATTATTAGCACTCATTCGCATTGAGTGCTAACTACATATATAATAATAGATAATGCTATTTTTCTAAGCAAATTCATTTTTTAGCCATATATAGCATTTATCAGCTATTATCCCTTAATATCTTAGCTTATATTCAATATACATTATATTCCTCTCATTATCTCAAAATAGCAGCAATATTAGCATAATCTCATTATATTTAAGGTTTCAGATGTGCTATACCCCTAGATATAGCTATGTAAAAAAGGTTATCTCACAGAAGCCATGTATGCTTTATTACGGCATACATGGCTTTTTTATACAAATATATTATATTCAATTTAACCAATATTATGCAGTAAAATATATCGCACTATTTTATTAATGTAAACTATTTAGTGTGATATATATAAATGCTACATAAAAATCATAATAATAATAGGTATGAATATTGCAGGTATTAGATTTCCTACTCTAATCTTCTTTATTTCTAGTATGTTTATTCCTACTCCCATAAGCAGTATTCCTCCTACAGCAGTCATTTCTACTACAACTGCTTCTATTAGATAAGGTTCTAGAAATGCTGCCAATAAAGTTATTACTCCTTGATATATAAATACAGGGAATGCAGAAGCCGCTACCCCTATACCCATAGTCGATGCAAATACAATGGCTATGACTCCGTCCATTACAGCCTTTGTATATAAGATTTGATGATCATTTGATAGTCCACTTTGAAGAGAACCCATTATCGCCATAGAACCTACGCAGAATAGAAGACTCGAGGTTACAAATCCATGAGAAAAATTTCCCTTAAATCCCTTAAGCTTATTTTGAACTGAGTTTCCAATTTTGTCCATCTGCTTCTCTATGTCAATCCATTCACCTAATGCAGCTCCTATAACTATGCTAAATATTACCACCAGAGGATACTCTGTTTTCATAGCAAAGCTTACCCCCAACATAATAGTAAATAAACCTAGCACAGCTATAACCAGATCTCCATAGCGTTTAGGCAAACCTTTTTTTAAGAAACTTCCTATAACCCCACAAACAATTATTGCTAGAGCATTTACAATAGCCCCTAGTAAAATCATCGTACCACTCCCAAATCATAAGTTAAAATAATTATTTAATTTTCTGCTCTCTGGCAAAGTAGAACAAATACTGCTGTGCAAATCCCGCCAAGCCATCAAACCTTCCCTGGGCAAACTCCTGAATCTGCTTCATTGATACATCCTTATGAAGATAAAAATACTCTGTCACCCTTTTTACCCATACATCTACAGGATATGCATCATGCTTCTGCATAGAAAAAAGCATTATGCAGTCAGCTACCTTAGGGCCCACTCCCGCTAGTCTCATAAGCTCCTTCTTTGCCGCTTTTGTGTCTTGTTTGGCTATAGCTCTTAGGTCAAGCTCTTCACCATATATCATTCTAGCAGACTGATATATGTATTTGCACCTAAAGCCTGCCCTGCATAAGTCTATCTGCTCCAGCTCCGCACTTCCAAGAGCTTTTGCATCAGGAAAGCTGTAGTAAGTCATGCCCTTATAACTAATAGGTCTACCAAATATCTGAGATAGTATGTCTATACTCCTTGAAATTCTAGGAATGTTGTTATTTGCAGAAATTATAAAAGAAATCACCAATTCCCATGGTTCTTGGTTTAGTATCCTTATACCCCGTCCGAATTCAATAGCACCCTTTAGAACCTCGTCCTCTGAAAGTGTTGCCTTTATCGCACCATAGTCCTCGCCTAAGTCAAAGTAATTGTACCATATCTCAAAAAAATCCTTGCGGTTGGTATTTTTTAGTGTAACAGTTCCTTTGTCATAGTCAGATTTGACATTTAATACCCTTCCATAAGCAACTCCTGTATAGCTGTCATCCTCTTCCCTCTTCCATCTGAAGCACTGACCACATTCAAAGATATGCTTAGCATCAAAGTGCTGTACTTCTTCAAGCAGTATACCTCCGCTTATATCCGATACCTTCATCATAACTACCTCACTATGCCCCTTACAGTTATGTTGACACTTAATACATTTATGCCTGTCATGTGCTCGATATCATTAACAATCTCTTTCTGTAGCTCACTCATTATTAAGTCTATACGTGTTGCCAGTTTTACCGATGCATCTATATTTATGTTGATACCTGTAGCTTTGTTCTCTATACGTACTTTAAGTATCTTATTTATTCTTTCCATCTTGCTTGCACAAATATTAATCATTTGTATAAGTGCAATCTTAGATACCTCATACTTACCCATATAGCTAAAGGTTGGACGTATTATAGTCTTCTCCTCCATCTCATGAGCCTTACCCCTTCTTCCAAAAATTTTAAGAGAATCAATAAAATATCCCGAGAAGTCCTTCTTTATCTCCAAAGTAGGTACAGGTATTACATGCTTGCCCTCTTCCTTCCTTGATCTTCTTGCAATTTCTATTTCTCTATCAGTAGAAACTGTCTCAATGGGGATTATCTGCAAAATTTCGGAAAGCTCCAGTGCTCTCCTTATTTCCTCAATCATCTTTATAGAAGTGCCTATTAGCATTATTTTCTCCGGCTTTAGCTCCCGAATAGCTGCCTTTACATCTTCTCTATGTTCTTCATCCTTGAATAAAGCACGTTTCACAGATGCCAGCTTAGTCTTCTCTCTTTTTGCAGACCTTCCTGCATATACTCTGGTACCGCCTATAAGCAGCCCATCATCAACTATATATTCTATTCCTCTTTCACTAGCTACTACAAATGCCTTATAACTCTTACCAGTTCCGCTAGAGCCAACAAGTGCAAAAACCTGCATATATAAAACCTCCGAAATTTATTCCACTACTTATTTTATCATAAAAGTGCACTCATTACACCTGTAATCACAAGCGTGTATGTGAATCCTTATGAAAAACAAATCCCCCTGCAGTTATTGCAAGGGGAATATATCTCTATATTATTGTTTGTCTGGTGGCAGTAACTTATTCAATAATATTATAGTAATGTAGAATATCGCTACTACTACGAATATTCCTGCCATACCAAGTCCCATAATCCTTAAGCTTTCAAGAAGTCTTGCAACTAATTCTTCACTCATTCCATTTTCCTCCTAACCTACAAGTGCAAGTATCAATCCACCTGCAACTATGGAAGCAATTTGCCCTCCAACGTTAGCACTTACCGCATGCATAAGTATGAAGTTTGTTGGATCAGCTAATTGAGCTTCCCTTTGAATTACTCTTGCTGACATTGGAAATGCTGATATACCAGCAGCACCAATCATTGGATTAATCTTATTTTTGCTAAATAAATTAAGAACCTTTGCAAATATAATGCCGCCAGCACTGTCAAATATGAAGGCTATTAAGCCCATGCTTATTATCATTAAAGTTTCAAGGTTTAAGAAGCTTTCTGCTGTCATTGTAGAACCAATGGTAATACCAAGCAGAATTGTTACTACACTTGCAAGCTCATTTTGTGCTGCCTTAGATAGCCTGTCTGTAACACCTGATTCCCTTAACAGATTACCAAACATTAAGAAGCCTACTAGAGAAACGCTGTTTGGAGCTATTATACCAGCTATGAAAGTAACAAGTATTGGAAATAATACCTTAACCTTCTTGGAAACTGGTTGTTCAAAGTAATCCATCCTGATTTTTCTTTCTTCCTTTGTAGTAAGAAGTCTAATTACAGGAGGTTGTATGATTGGTACAAGAGCCATATATGTATATGCCGCAACCGTTATAGGTCCAACCAAGTGCTCCGCAAATTTATTGGCAACAAATATAGATGTAGGGCCGTCTGCAGCACCTATTATTCCAATAGCCGCAGCTTCCTTCAAGCTAAAGCCCATTAATACTGCAAAACTAAGAGTAAAGAAAATACCAAACTGTGCAGCCCCTCCGAAAAGAAGCATTTTAGGGTTCTTTAGTAGCGGCCCGAAGTCTATCATAGCTCCTACCCCAGTAAATATAAGAAGTGGGAAAAGCTCTGTTCCGATACCCGCTTGTCTAAGTATTTCTAAAGGTTTTAAGCCTTCAACTGCTGCAAGTGGAATATTTGCCATTATTGCGCCAAAACCAATAGGCAGTAACAGCATCGGTTCATATCCCTTTACAACAGCAAGCCAAATGAGTGTTCCCGCAATAGCGAACATTATTACGTTCCAAATTGTCAAAGAAAGTATGCCATCAAATAAGTCCAATTAAAGTCATCTCCTCACAAATAATAAATGTTTATACACACAAAAATAGACTTAACATCAGCAGGTACTAATGCTAAATCTATCAGTTACTACTTTTTCTTGCTATTTGTTTCGTCTTTTTCTTTTAGTAGGTATGAAACCGTAAATAAGCTTTCTATCAAATTGACATTTTCTACAATCACATCATCCGGAACCTTTAGATCTATTGGTGCAAAGTTCCAAATGGCATTGACTCCAGCTTCAATAATTATGTCTGCAACATTCTGGCCAGATGTTTTTGGTGTACATAAAATGCCAATCGTTATCTCGTTTTCCTTTATAAACTTCTGCACGTTGTCCAAATGCATAACAGTTATGTCGTTTATCTTTCCACCGATAACATTTGGATCAATATCAAATATACCCCATGTTTTGAAGCCATTTCTTTCAAAGCTAGAATAATTTGCAATTGCATGACCTAAATTACCTGCACCTATAATAACGGTTTTATAAGGTTTGTCTAGTCCAAGTATCTTTCCAATTTCCTTGTGAAGCTCCTCAGCATTATATCCATATCCCTGCTGACCAAAACCACCAAAACAGTTTAAGTCCTGTCTGATTTGAGATGCAGTAAAACCCGTTATTTTACTGAGTTCCTGTGAAGATACCCTTTTGATATCATTGTTCAAAAGTTCACCTAAGTACCTGTAATACTTTGGAAGCCTTCTTACGACTGCCATTGAAATGTTACTGAATCTTTCCATAGTATTCACCCCTACCCTTTAGTAAAACTGATTTTATAAAGGCAATTATATACTATTATTAGTACCCATATTGGTTCTAATAATACCTTTGTGTGTATTCATATAATAATATAAGATAATTTTATAATATTCATTTTCATCTGTCAATGTCGCAGAAATTACATATTTTTACGACAAAAGATTAGGTATTCTATAATCTCTATACTTTTTATCTTATTTTGTGTACAATTAATTATAGCACAGGCAGGCGATTAAATCTCACAGTTATAATATAATAACTTAAACCTGTCCCTATAGTATAGGAGGATATTATGATAGTACTTGCTGGAAAAAATATAAATAAAAGTTATGGAGTAGAAACCATAATTGAAAATATTAACTTTACAGTGCAGGATAATGATAAAATAGGCGTAGTCGGAGTTAATGGTGCAGGTAAGTCTACTTTATTTAAAATAATCACAGGAGTTTTAGAAAAAGACGAGGGTGATATATTTCTAGGCAAAAACATCCGTATAGGCTATATGTCTCAGGATTTCGACTTTCAATCAGAGAACACTATACTAGATGAAATGCTTACAGTATTTTTACACTTAACTGCCATGGAGAAAGAAATGCGAGAGCTTGAGCTTCGCATTAGCAACAGCGGCAGTAACTCCCCCGCCCCTGCACTAGAGCAGCTGCTTAAGAGCTATGCAAACCTACAAGAACAATACAAGCAGCAGAAAGGCTTTGAGTATCAAAGCCTTGTACGTGGCGTACTTAAGGGCTTAGGCTTTAGTAACGATGAATACGACAAAAAAGTAAATATTCTAAGTGGCGGTCAGAAGACAAGAGTAGCCTTAGGCAAAATACTTCTAAATGAGTTTGACATACTGCTTCTGGATGAACCTACAAACTATCTCGATATTCAGTCCGTTGAGTGGCTGGAAGGCTTCCTTAGAGGTTTAAAGAGTGCCGTAGTTATAGTTTCTCACGATAGATATTTTTTAGATATGGTTACCAACAAAACCTTTGAAATAGAAAACAAGACCTTGACAGAGTATAACGGAAACTACAGCAAATATATTGATTTAAAAAAATTGAAAATGGAAGAGTTAATGAAGGACTTTGATATCCAGCAGAAAGAGGTTGAGCGTCAAAAGGCCATAATCACTCGATTCAGACAGTACAATAGAGAAAAGAGTATTAAGCAGGCAGAGAGTAGAGAAAAAGCCTTAGAAAAAATGGAGCTTATGGATAAGCCGCTTTCATCGCCTAAGGGTGTTAAGTTTACCTTTGATCCACAAGTAAAAAGCGGCAACGATGTACTATATGTTACAGAGGTTTCTAAGTCCTATGACAAACAAATCTTTGAAAACGTTACCTTTGAGATTAAAAGAGGTGAGAAGGTTGCTCTTTTAGGACCTAATGGTATCGGAAAAACGACTCTCTTAAAGATTATAATGGGTACAATCAACTCTGATTCAAGCACAGGCAGTATCCGTCTTGGAACCAATGTAAATATAGGTTATTACGACCAAGAGCAGGAGAATCTTAATTATGACCACATCGTAATTGACGAGATATGGGATGAGTATCCCCATATGAATCAAACAGACCTTAGAACAAAACTAGCTGCATTCCTATTTCAGGGTGAGGACGTGTTTAAGGAAATTTATAAGCTAAGTGGTGGGGAAAGAAGTAGGATTTCCTTACTTAAGCTGATGCTTTCTAAGTCTAACTTTCTGCTTATGGACGAACCTACAAACCACCTTGATATATTATCTAAGCAAGTACTGGAGGATGCTCTGTCCAACTATTCAGGCACAGTGCTTTTTATCTCCCACGATAGATATTTTATAAACAAGGTAGCAGATAAGGTAATTGATTTAGAAAGCAAAGGCTGTATCACCTACAAGGGTGATTATACTTATTACCTTTCTAAGAAGCCTGCTTATCAATCAGATTCAGAGAACAAATTCGGTGCAGAAGACCAACCCTCTGAACTAAAAAATGATTGGATGAAGCAAAAGGAAGAGAAATCCAATCAAAAGAAGCAGCAAAAAAGGTTGGAAACTGTAGAGAAGGAAATCGAAAGAATAGAGACTAGAATCCAAGAAATTTCAGAGCTTCTAGCGAAGTCCGAGGTATTCACCGATCATGTGAAGTGTCAAGTGCTTCATGATGAGGATGGACAGCTTAAGCTTGAGCTAGATGAGCTTTATACCGAATGGGGAGAATTGACGTAAGCCTTGCGGGAGGACACACAGGTCCTCCCCTACAGTAGTACAACATTCAAGTTATATTCTTGTTCTAGTTCTAGATAGTGGTGACCTGTCAGGTCTCTTCCCTTCTCATCAAACATTATCTGTGGAATAAACACCGTCTCAGGCAGCATTTCCTGCTGTAGTAGAGCATCTACGATATCTTGAAGCACAAGTAAGCCTGCACACATTATATTGCCTCCGAAATAATTGTTTGCTGCGATTCTAATATCCAAATCATTATAATCTTTAAGCACTAGGCTTATTATTTCAAATCCAAGTTGTGATACTAACATCAAGCAGTGTGTATTTCTGAACTTTTCAACAGCTCTCTTTATTCTAGCTACGCTTTTTGGAGCTATATCATAGTTAAATATCATACCAGCGGTGCACTTCTCAGGCTTTTGAATTGTACAAGCTATAAGCTTGTCTTCTCGTTTGAGTACCACGTCAGGGTTTTCTGCGGCAAACAGCTTATTATAAGCTTCTACCCTTGAGAAAACCTGCTTCCCATCCACCTTCAAAACTATATCACCAGTTCTTATGTCGCTCTTTGATGCCGGCGACTTAGCAATTATCCCCTCAATGCTAGCATCTAAATTATTAATCAAAGAAGGTTCTATGATTACAGGAGTCTTTGTGTTCTTTCCCAATTGCTTAGACATATAAACCAACCTTTGCATTATATCATCCTCTGGAAGCTGTATTCTTGTATATTTTGTATATCCTGGCATAAACACCCGTACAGTTGCAGCTCCTTTATCACTGAGGTAATGTATCGTCTGTTCTAGGTCTGTCCAGCCCACTACATGCGGCATTGCGACTATACTGCCATTGAACTTAATATCATATTGTCTTAGCATATCTACCGCTCTTACAGCCTGCATATGCTCCTTGCCCCCGTACAATTTCTTTCTGCCTTCACTGGTGCAGCTATTTAGAGATATGTTTAGCTCTATATTACCCAGAGTTTTTAATTTCTGTAGTAGAACTTCATCCAGATTTATACCGCTTGTAGTTATTTGTATAGGTGCTTTAGGATATTTGGCTCGGATCAGCTCCAATATCTCTATTATATATTCAAAAGCGAAGGGCTCCCCTTCGCATATTCTTGTCGCAGACTCTCCTATTACTATCTTGGTTTTACCATCCAAGAACTCTGTAAGATTTTCTCCTTGCTCTCTTGTAAGCTTACTAATATAGTATGCCTCTACTTCATCAGGATTCTGATGATGACTGCAAAATATGCAAGAGGTAGCACAGGAGGTTGTAAGGGTCAGTATATTATATTTGCTTGCAGCTTCTAGGAGCATGCTATATGGTGCAGCTTTCATTTAAACGCCTTCTCCTATTGTAAGATTTGGTTTTGCATTTAGGGTCATATCCGAAGCTGCGCCTGTAATGTATCTATAGTATCCTGCGCTGCCTATCATTGCTGCGTTATCTGTACATAGTATAGGCGAAGGATAGCGCACTTGTATTCCTCTTTCCTCCCCTAGCTGTGTAAGCCGCTGTCTCAATCTGCTGTTAGCTGCTACGCCCCCTGCCAATACAGCATATTTTGAGTCATTCTCCACTGCCGCTCTAATTAGCTTCTCAGTCAACACCTCAACCACAGCTTCTTGAAAGCTTGCAGCTACATCAGGTATGCTTATTTTCTCATTCTTCATTTTCATGGAGTTGAGATAATTAAGTGCTGATGATTTAAGACCACTGAAGCTAAAGTCATAGCTGCCTGCCTCAAGATAAGCTCTCGGAAAGTTTATTGCCTTAGCATTACCTTGTGCTGACATTTTATCTATCAAAGGTCCACCAGGATATCCCAGTCCCAAAGCTCGAGCAATTTTGTCAAAAGCTTCTCCTGCTGCGTCATCCCTTGTTCGTCCTAGTATCTCAAAGCTGTTATAATCCTTTATCTTTACTATATGACTATGTCCTCCCGAAGCCACCAGACAAATAAAGGGAGGCTCCAGCTCTTTGTGCTGTATATAGTTAGCGGCAATATGTCCTTCTATATGATTAACTCCAATTAAGAGTTTATTTGTACTATAAGCCAAAGCCTTTGCTGTAGTAATTCCGATAAGTAAGGCTCCTACAAGTCCCGGTCCGCTTGTAACAGCTATAGCATCAATATCCTCAAGGCTTATACCCCCTTGGTCTAGTGCTTCCTTCACAATGAGATTTATGCTCTCCAAGTGCTTTCTAGAAGCAACCTCCGGCACAACTCCTCCAAACTTCTTATGTATGTCTATCTGGCTGGATATGACGTTTGAAAGCACTTCTCTACCGTTTCTTACTATTGCTGCCGAAGTCTCATCGCATGATGTTTCAATTGCCAAAATAGTCATATGTTTGTCCATGTCAATCACCTCAAAATTATATGCTTCATACTATTTGTTTATTTTTCTACGTAATATTAAAGCAGGATTAACTCCTGCTATTTATTCCATACTATTTTGTAGAATATTTATTATGTTTTGTATATCGGCAGTATTTTGTTGAATGCTCTGCACAATTTCATCAAAGCATGATTTGATTTTTTCATAATCTTTATACTCATGATAAAACAGTTTCTCTCCACCAGCTCCCAGTACCTGTGCTATGTATGTATCTTCATCCTGATTCAGAATGATTGTATTATTATCGATTTTAAATTCCCTAAGAAGCATTATTTTCCTCCCGTGTAGTTGGATTTATAATTGTATCTATTTAAACAGCAAAACCTATTATATCATAATAGATTGTAAAATTAAAGCAAATCATATAGATCGCCTATGTGTATTATATGTAATTATACTATAAATATTAGAGAGATATATATAAATCTCAACATATTCTTTACATAGCATACCCTCAAAATACCCATATAATATGTATAAATTTAAGACAGCTTCGCAATTTTATGCAAAGCTGTCTTAAATATTTATACTTGGGTCTTTCTCTCTAATGATTTTCCTATTCTTGTATCGAAGGCTATACCCAAAGCTATGAAGAAAACTGTCAGACCAACTAGGAAGCCTAGTATCGGTACAATTTGTAAAGCACTTACTATCACCAGTCCAATAAGTAGATGTATATATACAGCATTTTTTCCTTCCACTGCTGCCGCTACCTTTCTTCCCAATGCTATATAAAAGGCTGTCATGCTAACCAATACAGCAATTGCAAATGCAATTATAAGGAGTATTGCTGGAATTATCCCGATTATTGTAATCATCATGACTGGAATTAGAAGCATCATCCCCAGCATTACCAATATACCTATGCCTAAACTTCTGCCGATATTGTAATTATAACTTTGTACCATAAAGCTGACTCTATCAGGTACAAGCAGCAACACCAAACATGCAAAGATGTAAGTTACAATCATACTTATAACTGTTCCAATATCACTACCGGAGAAGGGCATTATATTAAAGCTTCTTGGTAAAGCACCTACTTTACTATCTATTGTATCCCCTCTTATTACTGCTCCACTATCTCTATTTACTTTACCCATTAATTCAACAATATCTCCAGAAACAACTGCATTTTTGTCAATGTTTATATTACCAAATATAGTTACTACATCACCGCCGATTTCGCCATATATATCAATATTCCCGAATATGGCTACCACATCGCCTCTAACATTACCTCTTATCGCCATCTTACCAAATATTGCGACTGCATCACCTGTAAAAATCTCATCCTCAGCTATAAGAACATCATTAAATATTGAAACGCAGTCTCCTTTGTTTATATCAAAGCTAAAGGCTGAGACCATAACCAACATAAAGAGAATCAGCACAATAGATACAAGCTTCTTAAGCGACATATCAAAACCTCCCGAAATTTAGTTTAAATTTACAAAATCGTTTTTCTTATCTTTCCCATGCATAAGTCTGTAGAGCATCAAGTCTACCAACGCAAAGGCTATTAACCACATGAATATTAATATTGTATAGTCCTTTAGTATTATGTTTCTAAGAACCAATAGCTTTCCTATAGAAACAGCTAATGTTACAATACTATCTTTTATTAAGTTTCCTGCCCAAAATACAACGTTGAACAAGCTATCAAGGGATAGCAAGCTTGCTCCGCCGCTTATCATTGGAAGTATCATAAAAGCTATGATGTTGTAGGTAAACAGTACCAAGCCTACAAAACCCACAAACCAGCATATTAGCTGTCTTGGACTTATCTGTAGCTGCTTTTGACTATATACTTCAGTCATAATGTTTACTGTCAAATCAGCCGGTGGATCTATATCAGGCAAATCTTCTATTTCAAATAAGGCTTCGCGCAGCACTTCAAATTCCTCTGCACATACTGTGCATTTCTGAATATGCCGCATCAGCTGCTCCATTTCCAGCTCACTTATGTTGCCATCAAAATATTTCATCGTATGGTTTTTTATTTGCTTGCATTGCATACTTTTTCACTCTCCTTATCTGCATAAATCAGATAATCTTTAAGCATTTGACGTGCCCTGTACAATCTGTTTTTTACTATAGTAAGAGATTCACCCGTAATATCCATTATCTCCTGATAGGATAAGTTTCTATGATGAAAAAGTATAATGAATTCCTTGTACTTTTCAGGCAGCTTGTCTATAGCTATTAATACCTTCTTTTGATTTTCTTTTCTTAGGTACTGCTCTTCCGGAGTAGGACCCTCATCGCAAAGATTAAATTGCTCATCTATAGGTAATGTCTCACCTTTTCTTTTCCGCAGGTTATCCAAGCATAGGTTTGTCGTTATTTTTAACGACCATGTAGAAAACTTAAACTCAGGATTATACCTTGCTAGCGAATTGTATATCCTTATAAAAGCCTCCTGTGTTATATCCTCTGCTTCTTCACGATTGTGCATCATTCTATAGGCAGTATTAAACACCAGCTTTTTGTATCTCTCAACCAAGGGTTCAAACGCTTCAATATTTCCTTTAAGACATTTATCTATTAAATCTAAATCACTGGCATCCAATTTATCGCCACCTTTTAGTAATCACAGAATGACACTGAGGTCATTCACTACAATATATACGCTGTTATGAAAAATTTGTCTGATATTAAAATGACTTTGCAGTTCAATTCTGCAAAGCCTTTTTTTATTTTTTCCACATGATTAGTGCATCCTCGCCAGTATCTGTATAGTAGCCCTTACGTATGCCATATTCTTCAAAGCCAAGCTTCCTATATAGATTAATAGCTGGTGTATTTGATACTCTAACCTCAAGGGTCAAGCTGATAATACCGCTTTCTTTGGAAGTTCTAAGCATCTCTTCTACAATCATTTCGCCAATCTTTCTTTGCCTATAGTCAGGATGTACCGCAATATTAGTTATATGAGCCTCATCTATAATAAACCACATTCCGCCGTAGCCTACTATAGTGTCACCAAGTGCAGCTACAATGTATCTCGCCTTATCATTGCTATTCATCTCCTGCTCAAAGGACTCTCTAGACCAAGGTAAGCTAAAGCTTAACTTTTCTATATCCCACACCTCATCTACATCCTTTAACTCCATTGGTCTTACTAAGGCCTCCTGCTTTTTTTCGTACTCTACCTCAGCTTGAGATTTTCTTATGTAACTAGGCTTAAAGCTGTAGCAGCTTTCAACCTTACCAATATTGTACATTTCCAAAGCAATAGCAGCAACCGAAGATGCTCTAGGCTGCATATGTGCTGAGGATACAGGCGATATTTTATTTAAAGCTTTATCCACATGCTCCATAGCAATTTCTACGCCATCACCTAGTATAGCAACGTCTTCATTTTGCTCCTCCAGCTTACGCACCAATTCTTTTGCATCAATTACTCTATAGTCTTCAAGCTTCATGAGCTTGCCTTTTTCCCATTTATAAAGAGTGCTGTAAACCGCTCCCCTTTGTGCGTCTATCATAGGACATATAAGACCATTAAAATTATATAGGTTATATGCCAATGCATCAAGGGTTGGTACTCCTGCAACAGGCTTATCAAATACCTGTGCCATAGCCTTAATAACTGATGCTCCTATCCTAAGCCCCGTAAAGGATCCAGGACCTGCCGCACAAGCATATAGATCAATGTCCTCCGGTTTTTTGTTACAGGTGCTTAACAGCTCATCTACCATAAGCATTAGTCTCTTAGAGTGTTCCTTGCCACTACTCTGTATATATTCAGCAAGCAGCCTTCCGTCCTGAGTCAAAGCTGTAGTTGCTGTTGAACTCGAAGTATCAATTGCCAGTATCAACATGCTGCTCCAACTCCTTAACAATAGTTTGATATCTTGCCCCTGTAGCTTCAATTATAATATCTCTTGTATCTTCTTGTTTTCCTCTCAGCATTGTAATCCAAAGTCTTTCATTTGGGATAATATCCTTTACTATGTCAGCCCACTCTACCACTACAGCTCCATCGCCAAAGAAGTATTCCTCATAGCCTAACTCATACATTTCTTCAACACCTTCCAGCCTGTATACATCAAAGTGATAAAGAGGTATTATTCCATTGTATTCATTAATTATCGTATATGTAGGACTTGTTATTAATTCCTTTACATCCATGCCTACTCCAATACCCTTTGTAAATGCTGTCTTACCTGCTCCCAAGTCTCCTGTAAGACATATAATATCTCCTTGCTTTAGCAGTCTTCCTAAGCTTTCTCCCAGCTTATTGGTTTGCTCCACACTTTTTGAAATTACTTTTAGCATTAGTTCTCCTCCAAGAAAATGAAGGCTGTCGCCCTCTCTTGTTGTTTTATTAATTAATGATATTATAGCCTTTTTGTTATATTTTGTACACATTACAAAAACAAAAACCTCGTAATTCAGTATTATTCTAAGCTACTAATTTACAAGGTTTTTTTAGTTTTTTTGTTATTTCTTATGCAGTATGGGTGATAATCTCTTGTATATTAGTATTGTTATTACTGATATAATAATGCCCTTTAAAACATTAAAAGGTAGTGCGGTTGTTAGAATTATATTTATTACTACCGATTTTGGTCCTTCAAACAGTGCCGGTAAATATAACGGAAGTAAGATGTAGTAATTTGCAAAGCACATTACCACAGACATAAGCACTGTACCAACTGCCAAGCCTATAATTGCATTGGTCTTATTCTTATTTCTCTTGTAAATTAGACCAGCAGCAATAACAAGGGATGCACCAGTTGCAAAGTTTGCTATCTCTCCTATACCACCAGTTTGTGTTTTTGTGATAAAGTGTAATAAATTCTTAATTAGCTCTATAATCACTCCTGCTAAAGGACCAAAAGCAAAGGCTCCCACTATTGCTGGAATATCGCTAAGATCCATCTTTAAATGAGGTGCGGTAGGAAGCAAAGGAAATTCGAAAAACATTATTATAAATGCCAATGCAGACAGCATCCCTATCTTCACCATTAATTGTAGTTTTGAACTTTTCATAATTTTCCCTCCTAAAATACATTTTAAAGTACGATAAAAAGTCCCTGAAGTAATACCTCAGGGACGTAAATAGCCATTATAATATAACTATTCTATCTTCTTCCATCCAGACTTTACTGTCGGCTTCGGAGTTTAACCGAATCTGCAATGCTCGGCACTGCTTGCGGGCTTTACCGCCGGTAGGGAATTGCACCCATCCCTGAAGATTTTTAACTTATTAACTTTTCAAATATATTATAACTCTAATTTACATAAATGTATATGATATTTTAGTCTCTTCTAAAAACGATTTCTCCATTAATCAATACGTACT
Source organism: Lutisporaceae bacterium (assembly GCA_049684915.1). Classification (GTDB taxonomy): domain Bacteria; phylum Bacillota; class Clostridia; order Lutisporales; family Lutisporaceae; genus GWB2-37-7. The sequence goes on from JBAVGO010000082.1 coordinate 28,430, forward strand.
CTGATTTTGAAGTTACATCAAAGGGGTGTCCATCAAAAATTGCGATATCAGCATCCTTGCCAACCTCCAAGCTGCCTACTCTATCTTTTATGCCAAGTACCTCAGCAGCATTTATAGTTATAGCCTTTAATGCTTCTTGCTCATCCATACCATCTCTTACAGCTAAGCCTGCGCATATTGGCAGGTATTGTATCGGTACTACAGGATGATCTGTTGTTATTGCAACCTTTAGTCCCGCTCTTGACATTATTGCTGGTGACTTGAAGGTCTTGTTTTTCAGCTCATATTTCGTTCTTTCTGTAAGTTGAGGTCCGCTTATTATATACTTATTTTCTTTAATAAGGTCTTCAACAATTAGATGACCCTCTGTACAGTGATCAAGAGTTATATCTACATCAAACTCCTTTGCAATTCTCAAGGCAGTAAATATATCGTCTGTTCTATGAGCATGAGCCTTAAGTGGTATTTCTTTGTTTAACACCTTTACTAAAGGCTCCAGTCTCATATCAAATTCAGGCTTTTTATCCGGGTCTGCTATGGACATCTCAAGCTTTTCTTTATAAGCTTTAGCCTTATATAGCTGCTCTCTAAGTATTGCCGCTGTAGCCATTCTTGTAGTCGGTGATTTCTTTTGCCCTGAATAGTTTCTTTTTGGATTTTCTCCAAAAGCAATCTTTAGTGCTGCTGTCTCTTTAACAATCATATCATCTATCCTATGACCATAAGTCTTTATAATAGAGAAAATGCCTCCTATTACATTAGCACTTCCAGGTCCTGTACATACTGTAGTAACGCCGCCTTCTCTTGCTTCCTCAAAGGTTCTGTCCATAGGATATATGGAATCTATAGCACGTAGGTGCGGAGTAACAGGATCAACTGCTTCATTTCCATCCGCTCCCTCAAAGCCTATAGCATCCTCCCACATTCCCAAGTGACAGTGAGCATCTATAAAGCCTGGGAATACCAGCTTGCCCTTTGCGTCAATAACCTCTGCATCCTTCGGAGCTTCTACCTTATCACCTATAGCAACAATCTTGCCATCCTCGATTAATATACTGCCTTTTTCAATTACTTCTCCAGCCATAGTAAATAGCTTGCCATTTTTAATATGTATCATATTTAACCCTCTCTTTTAACAATAGAATTTTAGTTCAAGCCCTTCATGCTTAGGCTTATCCTGTTTCTGTCCAAGTCCACAGCTAGTACCTTTACTTTTACAATATCTCCTACTTTTACTACTTCCATAGGGTTCTTTACAAATCTATCTGCCATCTCTGATATGTGTACCAAACCATCTTGATGCACTCCGATATCCACAAAAGCGCCAAAGTCGATTACGTTTCTTACAGTACCTGTAAGAATCATATCCTCTCTAAGGTCCTTCAAGTCCATTACATCAGTCATGAATATTGGCTTTGGCATCTCATCTCTAGGGTCACGACCAGGCTTTTGAAGCTCACTTATAATATCCTTCAAAGTCGGAACACCTATCTGAAGCTCCTGTGCCATACTGGTTATATCCGCCTTATCAAGCTGGACTGCTGTTGATTGAAGCTCCTTAAGGCTAACCTTTTTGAGACTTCCTCCTGCTTTTTCGATTAACTTTTCTGCTGTTTCATAGGACTCAGGGTGTACCCCTGTGTTATCCAATATATTGTTGCTTTCTTTTATTCTTAAGAAGCCCGCACATTGCTCAAATGCCTTTTCTCCAAGCTTCTTAACCTTCTTTATTTCTTTTCTGTTTTTGAAGGCTCCGTTTTCCTCACGGTATGCTACGATGTTCTTAGCTATACTGGAGTTAACTCCTGATATATAAGACAATAACGATGCAGAAGCTGTGTTTAAATCTACACCAACACTGTTTACACAGTCCTCAACAACACCCTTTAGAGCTTCTGAAAGCTTCTTTTGTGAGACGTCATGCTGGTACTGTCCTACACCTATTGACTTAGGATCAATTTTTACCAGCTCTGCCAAGGGGTCCTGTAATCTTCTTGCGATTGATATTGCTCCTCTTATAGATACATTTATATCCGGGTACTCTTGGGCTGCAAGCTCTGAAGCAGAGTAAACAGAGGCTCCTGCTTCGTTAACCACTATGTAGTGCAGCTCTCTATCTACTTCCTTAATTATTTCTGCACAAACCAGCTCCGATTCTCTTGAAGCTGTACCATTTCCCAATGATATGACTGAAACATTATGCTTCTTTATTAGGGACTCCAACTCCTGTTTTGCCTTCTCCACCTGACTTACAGGTGGTGTAGGATAAACCGTAGTATAATCCAATAGCTTGCCAGTCTCATCTACTACAGCTATCTTACAGCCTGTTCTGTATGCAGGGTCATAACCCATTACAGCCTTACCCTTTATAGGCGGCTGCAGCAAAAGACTTCTTAAGTTGGAAGCAAACACCTTAATCGCCTGTTCCTCTGCTTTTTCAGTCAGTTCATTTCTAATGTCTCGCTCTATGGAAGGGGCAATAAGTCTGGTATAGGCATCCTTAACTGTATCCTCCAACAGCTTCTTGTAAGGTGAGTCAGTAATTATAACATGTGTGTTCAAATAGCTAAGAATATTCTCTACTGGGGCATCTGTCTTCACAGATAAAAACTTTTCCTTTTCTCCTCTGTTTAAAGCCAATACTCTATGCAGTGCTATCTTGAACACAGGCTCATTGAAATCATAGTACATTTGATACTCTGACTTTTCCGCTGTGGTACCCTTGCTTACTATAAGACTGTTTCTAAAGGTTACGTTTCTAATGTCCTTTCTAAAATCTGCACTGTCAGATATGGTTTCTGCTATTATATCCAGGGCACCTTGTATAGCATCACTAGCTGTGCTTACACCCAGTTCCTCATTTATATAAACGGCGGCTATTTCTTCTAAAGTCTTTTCTGGTTTCGCCTGCTTCCAGATTATATCTGCCAAAGGCTCCAAGCCTTTTTCTTTTGCAATAGTTGCTCGGGTACGCTTCTTCTGCTTGTAAGGTCTATATAAGTCCTCAACCTCTGAAAGTATCTCTGCTTTAGAAATTGCTGTCTTAAGCTCTTCTGTAAGCTTGCCCTGCTCATCTATTAGTCTTATTACCTCTTGTTTACGTTCTTCCAAGCTTCTTAAGTAAATAAGTCGCTCATGAAGGTTACGAAGTATTGTATCAGAAAGCTCCCCTGTGAGCTCCTTTCTGTATCTTGCTATAAAGGGTATAGTATTACCATCGTCTACAAGCTTTATTGTATTTTCTACCTGCCAAGGTTTTACATCTAACTCCTTAGCCAATTTTTCTATAATATTCATTTAAGCCCTCCTTATTACATAGTAATTCATTATTTTTACTTAATTATTATATTACCTCTTTTTATCCTCTATTTCTATATTTTTTACAATGCTATTGTAACCCATTCTGCAATTATTGGTGAACATTTTTATACTGTTGCCAAAAACAGTCACTGCAATGTCAATTTGCTAAATTTTTGCTCCTGTGTTAGTATATCAGTAAATTCCAAATGGCAAATGGTAAGGAGGATAATTATGCAGCAACAAAAAATGTTTATAATAGATTCTAAGATACTTCCCCCTGCTTATGAAAAGGTTATAGCCGCCAAGAATTTACTAAGAAATGGTGATGCTATTACAATTCAAGCAGCATGCAAAATGGTAGGTTTAAGCAGAAGTGCTTTTTATAAATACAAGGATAATGTACATGACTTTATGTCCAGTGAAAAGGGGAAAATGCTTATTATTTTTATGATACTACGTCATGCTCCAGGAATGCTGTCCGACATAATAAACAATCTTGCTTCTGTCAAAGCAAATATACTTACTATAAACCAGACAATGCCTATAATGGATGCAGCGACTCTGACTGTCACAGTAGATATGAAATCAATGGAAATAACCCCCGAGGAATTGGTACAGCTTCTCCTATCCTGCAGGGGCTGTAAAAAGGTTGATATTATCGGGATGGAATAAAAAAAGCAGCCTAGGCTGCTTTTTTTATATCTTAAATTTCATTAGGATATCCTTTAGTGTAATTGCCATCTTGCTCAAGTTTACTGCTAAGTTACTTATCTCTTGTATTGAAGAAGCTTGCTCTTCTGTACTTGCCAGAACATTTTGAGTTCCTAGGGATGTAGTTTCTGCAATCTCATTAACCTCTTCTATTGAGCTTATAATTCTTTCACTTTCGCTCTTAAGCTCAAGTACTGATTCTGATACATAGTTTATATCTCTAGCAACTGTTTGTACTTCTTCTATTATCTTATTAAAGGTACTGTAGGTTGCACTGATTGCAGCCGTACCTGCCTCTACCTCAATTAAGCCCTTATTCATTGCTTTTACAGTATAATCTGTTTCACTTTGCATTTCTGTAAGCAATTTCTCTATGTGTTTTGAGGCTTCTTTTGTCTGCTCTGCAAGGTTTCTTATCTCATTTGCAACTACTGCGAAGCCCCTACCTGCATCACCCGCTCTTGCTGCCTCAATTGCAGCATTTAGTGCCAGCATGTTTGTTTTACCTGCAATATCTTTGATTACCTTAACCATGCCGGTAACCTCTTGCGATTTATTGCCAAGCTTTTCAACCAGGCTTGCTGAATTTACAACGTTATCCTTTATACCTATTATCTTCTCGTTAATTATTTTGATGTTTTCAGAGCCTTCCATTGCAATCTGTGCTGCACCAGTGGCTGACTGCGCAACTGTTTGAGTCTTATTAGAGGTAACTACCACACTATTTGTAATTTCCCTGGTAATACTAGCTGATGTATTTACAGATTTTATTTGTGCTTGTGCACCCTCTGCAACACTTTCAACTATAGCAGTTATTTCTTCTGTAGCAGCAGAACTTATTTGAGCTCCCTCGCTAAGCTTCTGTGCCATATCTGTAACTTTTAAAACCGCTGCACCTACTTCATTAAGTACTCCTGCCAAAGAGTCGGTCATTTGGTTAAATGCTATCTGCAGCTGTCCAATTTCATCCTTATCCGTAATCTTAAGTCGCTTGCTTAGGTCTCCGTTCTTTACCTCTCCTGCGACCTTAGCCATGTTCTTTAATGGTCTTGTAATCATAATTGCCAGTATCAAGCTTCCAACTACAGCAAGTATGAAAGCTATAACTGCCATCCATATTATTTGTTTGGTAGCCTTCTTAACTGGCGCCATAGCTTCACTTACAGGCAGCTCTGTTAACATGCCCCATCCTGTAGAAGGTATTATGCTATATGTACCATATACTGCTTCACCCTTATCGTTATCATATATTGTAGTACCTGAAATCCCTTTAATAACATTTTGAGCACCTAATATATTATGCTCAGCTGCATTATATGCCTTTAGTACCTTTTCTTTGAGATCCGGATGGGCCAAAACCACACCCTTTCTATCAACTATATATGCAATACCGTTCTCTCCTACCTTGCTAGTCGTAACTATTTCCTGTAAGTAGGCCAAATCTATCTTTACTACTATTACAGCAGCAGGCTTTAGATATTCATCAATTACAGGTGCAGAAATATAAACTATAGTTCGGTTATTCTTTTCATCTGGTATAGAATCTGATATATAGCTTGTCCCTTTTATTGCCTCTGAAAACCAAGGTGTGTCTTTTATATTGGCATCTTTTAGTGCATAGTCAGTAGAAAATATAATTCCACCTTCAGCATTTGCAAAGAATATAGCCTGAAATCTACCTTCTGCTAGTTTTCTTAAAGCTCTTTCCTGCTGATAGGGTTCCAAAGCAAGTATGTCCGAAGTTTTAATAAATAAGTCCACACTCATCAAATTTAGTTTAATCTGATCATCAACTTTCTCGACTATGGAATAATTTGTGACCTTATTAAGCTCTTCTAAATCCTTCTTTATATTTGATTCTAGCGAATTTACGCTTAAAATTATTGGGAACATCATGCAAACCAGCGTGAATAATGCAAGTACGATGATTTTTCCTCTTATACCTGTAAAAAGGATTCTTAGCTTTAAGGATTTAAAATCTAGCTTTGGAAATTTCATCTTCCTAAAGTTAGGCATTTTTAACTTTCTGCCATTTTTGAAACTAAGCTTTGGACTCTTGAATCTCTTAAAAAATCCAAGCATGTTAATTCCAAACTTATTCAGCTTTCTTATCGCCAGGATAGGAATTTTAACGAAATTACCTTTGTTTCTCATTTGAAATCCCCCAGTACTCTATATTTATACAACAATTGTTTGAATTATTCTATTATACTAATTTTATCTTAGATTTAAATATTAAACAACCTCAAATATAATATTTTAATGGTTTTATTATACTAATTTTAATTCAAAATATAATTTAAATATATAAAAGCCTTTTATAAAATGTCTTTTTGATTCCTTTGTTTTAAATATGCACTAATAAAGCTGTCTATATCTCCATCCATGACAGCATTTACATTCCCTATTTCCTCACTTGTTCTATGATCCTTAACCATACTATATGGGTGAAACACATAAGATCTTATCTGGCTACCCCATGCAATCTCTTTGTATTCTCCCTTCAGGTCATCTATTTTCTCCTTCTGCTCCCGTTCTCTCAAAGTCATCAGCTTTGCAATCAACATCTTCATAGCCATATCTTTGTTATAATGCTGTGACCTTTCGTTTTGACACTGTACTACTATGCCTGTCGGAAGGTGTGTTATTCTAACAGCAGAATCAGTTTTATTTACATGCTGACCTCCAGCACCTCCCGATCTAAAGGTATCTATTCTCAAATCCTCTGGATCTATATCAACATTAACACTATCATCTATTTCTGGCATTACATCTACTGAGGCGAAGGAGGTGTGTCTTTTACCTGCTGCATCGAAGGGTGATAGTCTTACCAGACGATGTACCCCTTTTTCTGATTTGAGATAGCCATAGGCATTTTCACCTTCTATATATAAAGTTGCACTTTTTATTCCCGCTTCATAATCCTTTAAAATATCTAATATTGTAACTGCATAGCCCTTTTTATCTGCCCATCTGGTATACATTCTTAGAAGCATTTCTGCCCAATCCTGTGCATCAATGCCTCCTGCACCGGAATGTATGGAAAGTATCCCATTGCTATAGTCGTATTGATCTGTTAATTGAGTTTCTATCCTCATTTTTTCTATATCATTATTTAGAGTATCAAGGGCGTCAGACACCTCCTTCAGTACAGATGCATCCTCCTCCTCAATGCCCAAATCAATCAGAACACTCAGGTACTCATACTGTCCCTTTAATGCATCAAAACGCTCTAGCTTATCCTTCAGGTTCTTAACCTTCTTTAGAATAAGTGCTGCGTTTTCTGCATCATCCCATAAACCTTGCTGCTGCATATCCTGTTCCAGCTCTTGTATACTATCCTTCATGCCTTCAATGTCAAAGTGACACCTCAATTTCGTTTATTGTATCCATAAGCTTCCTAATCTCATATTTATATTGTTCAAGTTCCAGCATATTACCACTCCTCATTTAATAAGTTTAAGGACTGGTCTACATCATTTATACAATTGTAATATGATGTAGACCAGTCCCTAGTTTAACCCAAAGTACTAAGCACCACAGCACTTTTTATACTTTTTACCGCTTCCACATGGACACAAATCATTTCTGCCGATTTTATCTTCCTTGACTACAGGCTTTCTTATCGCTTCCTCTTGGTTGGTAGTAACAGCCTCAGCAACCTGCTCTCTCTCAGGAAGATTATTTACATTTGCATTTAGTATATATCTTACAGTATCTTCTTTGATACTGTTTATCAATTCCATAAACATATCATAGCCTTCAACTTGATAAGCTTGAACAGGATCCTGTTGTCCATATGCACGTAAGCCAATACCCTCTTTAAGCTGATCCATAGCATCAATATGATCAATCCACTTTACATCAACAACCTTAAGAAGTATTACTCTCTCAAGCTCTCTCATTGTCTCGATACCAATCTGCTGCTCTTTTTCCTCATACAGCTTCATGGCTTTCTCTGTCAATTGTTCTTTAAGCTCTTCTCTTGTATAGCTTAACAATTGTTCTTGAGTAAAAGCGTTTCTGGGAAGGAATATATTGTGAAGAAACTCAGTAAGCCCCTTTTGGTCCCACTCTTCTTGATATTCACTTCCAACAGTATAGCTTGCAACAGAATCATTTATGATATCCTTTATCATATCTGTTACATTTTCTTTTATATTTTCACCCATTAAAACTTTTCTTCTTTGACTGTATATAACTTCTCTTTGCTTGTTCATTACATTGTCATATTGAAGCACATGCTTTCTTATATCGAAGTTTCTTCCTTCTACCTTCTTCTGTGCGTTTTCTATGGACTTAGATAAAAGAGAATGCTCAATGTTCATTTCATCATCCATGCCTAGGCTCTCTACTATGCCCACTAGCTTATCTGAACCAAAGAGCCTCATCAGGTCATCCTCTAAGGATACATAGAATCTGCTGGCACCTGGGTCACCTTGTCTACCAGAACGCCCACGAAGCTGATTATCTATACGCCTGGATTCGTGTCTTTCAGTACCGATAATCATAAGTCCTCCTAAATCCTGCATACCTCCACCAAGCATGATGTCTGTACCACGACCTGCCATATTTGTTGATATTGTTACGGAGGATTTTTGACCTGCTAGAGAGACAATCTCTGCTTCTTTCTCATGCTGCTTTGCGTTTAGCACTTCATGAGGTACTCCTTTTTGCTTAAGCATTGTGCTAAGCATTTCTGAGTTCTCTATAGATATTGTACCTACAAGCACCGGCTGTCCTTTTTGATAGAGACTTTCTATCTCTTTTACCACTGCGTTAAACTTACCATTTTTATTCTTGTACACTGCATCTGGATAATCCTTACGCTGTATTGGCATATTGGTTGGTACCTCTACAACATCTAGATTATATATAGCTCTAAATTCATCCTCTTCCGTCTTAGCAGTACCTGTCATGCCTGCCAGCTTGTTGTACATCCTGAAATAATTTTGGAAGGTTATAGTTGCTAAGGTCTGAGATTCCCTTGCAACCTTAACACCTTCCTTTGCTTCTATAGCTTGATGCAGTCCCTCACTGTATCTTCTGCCAAACATCAGACGACCTGTGAATTCATCAACAATTATTATTTCTCCATCTTTTAATACATAGTCAATGTCCTTTTTCATAAGGTTTCTAGCCTTAAGTGCTTGATTTATATGGTGATTTATCTCCATATTTTCTGCATCGCCGAAATTATCTATGCTAAAGAATCGTTCTGCTTTCTCTATACCTTGCTCTGTAAGAAGTACAGTATGTGCTTTTTCATCTATAGTATAATCATCTTCCTTATGGAGACCCTTTACAAAGTTATCTGCTACGAAATAAAGATGAGTAGACTTCTCTCCAATTCCTGAAATTATAAGTGGAGTTCTGGCTTCATCTATCAAAATGCTGTCTACCTCATCTATCAAGGCAAAATGAAGGTCTCTTTGCACCATCTGCTCCTTGTATATAACCATATTATCTCTAAGATAGTCAAACCCAAACTCATTGTTTGTTCCATAGGTAATATCAGCAGCATAGGCATTTTGTTTATCTTCGCCTTCCACTCCATGAATAATCAAGCCTACAGATAGCCCAAGGAAGTTGTATATCTTTCCCATCCACTCACTGTGAAACTTAGCCAAATAGTCATTAACTGTAATAAGGTGTGCACCCTTGCCCTCCAATGCGTTTAGATACAGTGGAAGCGTAGCCACTAGAGTTTTACCTTCACCAGTCTTCATCTCGGCTATTCTTCCCTGATGAAGAACTACCCCTGCCAAAAGCTGCACTCTAAAGTGCCTTTGACCTATTACTCTCACCGCAGCTTCTCTTACTACTGCAAAGGCTTCAGGAAGTATCTGATCCAGACTTTCTCCATTTTTTATTCTTTCTTTGAACTCTGGAGTCTTACTCTGAAGCTGCTCATCGTTTAAGGCTTTCATCTGTGGCTCCAGAGCTTCTATTTCATCTACTATTTTCAATAGTTTTTTTACTTCTTTTTCATTTAGATTCCCAAATATTTTTTGAAATAATGACATTTCAATCTCTCCCTTTTATACATTATTTAGTGAACATCAATCTAAGCAGTCTGTTTTACTTGCAGCTGCTTCTATATAGAAGAGAGATTAAAAAACTGCCTTTCTCCAAATATTGTTTTGCAGCAATTTATTATTTGTATAAAAAATTATAAAAATTAATAAGGAATAAGATACCCCTATAATTGCATAATATGCTATGTCCTTTGTATTAATAATACTTTGAACATAGGTGCTATAATCCTCATATTTATTTATCAGAAAACGTGCTCTAATAATCCTGGTATTTTGTACGAGGAATTGGTTAATCTTCAATAGATATGGAAAATCCTTATTTATTGAAGCTATAGAATTTGTTTTATAGTTATCTGAAATACCTGATAAAACAGCAAATACCATAAAAGCTAAAGCACAATATTTATTTATATTAAAATACCTTTTTGAGTACATCCAAAACACTCCAATATGTTAAAGTTATGATAATATTATCTTGTCTATTTTAGCACAACATATTCCACATAACAACTTTTATATACAATATAAGTAAACATTTCACATTATCCATAGATAATGTGAAATGTTTATTGCTGAAATATTAGAATATAAAAAACGGTTTATGACAAAGGCATATAAATGCTTCAATCCTAAACCATATTGTTTACTTCTTTGTTATCTTTCTTATCATAATTTCCTGTATATAAACAAATACTCCTACAGCCATGAAAATATCTCCAATACTAAACACCTTTGGTCTTGGATAAGGTTTGGGCAGTATTATAATATCTCCAAGAAACTTTAAAAGTGTGTTCTTTACTATTATAGTATGTGTAATAATCTCGCCATGTAGTAAGGCATTTAGATCTTCAGTCAAGCCTGCTTTTACCATTGCCTCCTGAGACACTGGCATTTGACCATCATTTAGCATAATCACAATAAAGTTTAATAGTGTGCCTAACATAATAATCTTAAAGGATAATCTTCCAATATTGAAATAGATACCAATAAACAAAAGACTGTAAGAGATTAAATGAATAATAAATATGTTATTTATGAAAAGCTTGTATCCCTTAGCTGATAAAAACACTGTAATAAACTCTAAAAGAAAAGCTCCTACAATTAAATACCATTTATATATTTCTGCAGTCTTCATATTTGAAAACTTGCCTTTTCTCAGCTTTCCAACCAATAAAGAGCTTCCTATGCTTTCAATAATCAAATGGCTTCACTCCCTTGCTCCTCTATCATCTTGATAAATTCATCTGCGAAATGCGATTCAAAATGACTTCCTTTTCCTTCTTCAATAATAGAGAGAGCTTGCTCTTTAGTTAAGGCTTTTCTATAAGGTCTATCAGAGGTAAGAGCATCATATACATCAGCTATACTCAGAATAGCTGCTTCAGCTGTGATTTCTCCTTGTTTTTTCCCTTTTGGATAGCCTGTACCATCCATTTTTTCATGATGACTTATAATAATATCTGCCACATTTCTTAAAAACCTAATACTCTGTATAATCTTAACTCCATTTTCTGGATGCTGTTTAATTTTATCAAATTCTTCCTTTGTCAGATTTCCCGGCTTATTTAAAATACTTTCTTCTATACCTATTTTGCCAATATCATGAAGAATGGCTGCCATTTTTATATCCTCTAATTTTCTATGCGGCAGCTTCAGTCTAGCTCCCAGATCATAGGCAAATTCACTAACCCTCATTGAATGACCCTTAGTATACGGGTCTTTTACCTCGATAGCTTGAGACAAGGATTTAACAGTATCAATATATATACGTCTCATATCTGCATATAGCCAATATGTATAGCGAGCTAACAATAATGGACCTAAGAAAATCATAATACCTAAAATGTCATATTTTATATATGCTATAGCCATTAACACTCCTATAGGTGCTACAGTTATGCAATCCCGAGCTGCAAAAACTAAATTGCTCCACCAGGTGTATATAAAACCTTCACCTGTAACTATTGCCATAAGCCCGGATATAATGGTTTCGTTTATAATAATATACACAAATATACATGCTAGCAAAGGTACGAGCAAGCTGTTAAAGTTCACGCTTCTTTGTGTTCCACCAAGCATCTGAAAGCATATTCCTGCAATGCCTGCTGAAAGTGCAATATTAGCTCCATTGAATAAAGTTTTGTACCAGGGTGTATTAAATATGTGTACTCGTTTACCTTGATGGCTTACAAATCTTAACATAATACCTATGCCTGCAATCCAAGCCGCTTCTGGCACTCCCAAAACTAGAATGGCTGCTAAGCCAATAGCAAGACCAACCGAAATTGCGCTCTCCCCTGGCGTAGGTATTAAGAGTGATTCAGCTAAAATAGATAAAACAGTAAAAATAATAAAACTTTTAATATCATATATAGATGTTAAACTTATAGTATCTATGATGAATGCTATTCCTAATGCAATTATAATAGTAACATATAGTTTCAACTGCCTTGACATTTTATCCGCCTTTCATAAAAATTGGCCGACAGAGCTTATATAAATCTTAGAACCAGCTTCTATGAGCTCCTGCTGCTAATAGTAATGAAACTACTGTAAATAAAATACTAGCTATTCTTTTCATGATTTGCCCTCCTTAAATATAAGACTCTGTCCTTCTGCAAGTTAGACAGGCAAACACTCCGCTAAAAAAAGTATGTCGGCCAAAAATTAACAAATAATATTTATTCTTCTATTGACTGCTAAAGGTATAGC
>JBAVGO010000083.1:0-10804 GCA_049684915.1 Lutisporaceae bacterium
ATCATGGCCAGCGTATAGGATTCCTCTCCAGAGGAAGAAGCTGCACACCAGATTCGGAGGTCTTTATCTTTAACCGTTTTGGTAAGATAAGGAAGAACCTTGTCCCTAAAAAAGTAAAAGTGGTCTGCTTCTCTCATAAAGAAGGTATGGTTGGTAGTGATTTTGTCTATCAGTGTAACTACAGCCTCTCCACTCTTATCAGAGACAACATAGTTGTAATAATCGGTGAAATTGTTAAAACCTGCTTGCAGGAGAACATTATGAAGCCTACTAATTACAAGTGCCATCTTTTCCTTTTTTAAGTATATTCCATAATTGGCTTTGATATAGTCTGATAATTGTTTAAACTCTTTCTCTGTAATAGTAACCACTTAACTCCACCTGCCTTTGTAAATAGGAGGAGAAGGCGTATAGCCCCCTCCTATCCTTTTATCTTATGTACATAAATCTATTAATATTTCCCAAATTTCTCATCGCTTAAATTAATTCTCTCAGAATTGGTTGCTTCTGCATCAGCTTCAGCTCTTGATGAAAGTTTTTTATCATACATTTCTTCAAGCATACGGAGTACCTCTGGGCTAATGCTTTCCATTCCTCTATAGTTAGAACTAGAATGTTTACTTCTACTTAACTTGAACCTTGCTACTTGCTCCTTAAGCAATTCTGCTTGGCTTGAAAGTTCCTCGCTTGCAGATGCACTTTCTTCGGAGGTAGCGGAGTTGGTTTGAACTACTTCAGATACCTGCAAAATACCCTGATTAATCTGTTCTATGCCTAATGCCTGCTCATTGGAAGCTACTGCTATATCTCCTACCAGGTTTGCTACTTTTGTAACGCCCTCGACAATCTTATTAAGAGCATCTGCAGTTTGGTTAGCAATCTTCGTCCCACCTTCAACCTTCTTGATAGAACCTTCTATCATTGCAGTAGTTTCCTTTGCTGCATTCGCTGAACGTGCTGCAAGGTTTCTAACTTCCTCTGCTACTACAGCAAAACCTTTGCCATGTTGTCCTGCCCTTGCTGCTTCTACTGCCGCATTGAGAGCCAATATATTTGTTTGGAATGCAATTTCATCAATAACCTTAATGATTTTAGAGATATTACTGGAAGAATCATTAATTTCATCCATTGCCTTTAGCATATCCTTCATTTGACTATTACCTTGAGTAGCATTCGTTTTAGCGGTTTCAGCTAATGTATTAGCCTGATTTGCATTATCGGCATTATGTCTTGTTTGTGAAGCGATTTCTTCAAGAGAAGCTGTTAATTGTTCCACAGAACTCGCCTGTTCAGTAGCACCTTGGGAGAGTGCCATGCTGGAGTCAGATACCTGCTTGGAACCCGAAGCCACCTGTTCGGAAGCAGTGTTAATATTTGTCATGACCTCGTTGAGATTGTCGATCATCTTCTTAAATGCACCTGATAATGTACCAATTTCATCTTTTGAAGTTATTTCTACTTCTACATTCAAGTCACCAGCTGCAACTTTTTCTGCCACAACAACAAGCTTTCTTACAGGCTTACTGATAGTTTTGGCAATAAACAGTCCCAAAATAATAGCTAACGCCATACCTCCAAAGATAATGATGCTCATTGTAATAATTGCATTATTCGCTGTTTTTGTATTATTATCTGATTTTCCCTTGGCTTCATCTATTTTCATTTTTACCATCTTATCAATTGAATCTTGTTCATCCTGTGCTGCTTTTACCATTGTTTCGCTCACTATCAGCGCCTGTGCTTCCTCGTCTCTATTTTCCTTCGCAAGCTGAACTAACTGCTCAAGAAGTGGGATATAGATTGCTCTTGCACCTTGTACTTCATTAAATAATATACTGTCCTCTTGTGTTATTACTGTCTTTTCAAACTCCATTATATTCGTATTAATTTCCGCTCTTCTTAGATTAATTTTATCTTCCTGCTCACTAATAGCTTCAGGTGTATTAGCAGCAATGATATCCCTCGTATAAACCCTGATTCTTTGAAAAGCCGTTGACACATTTCCTATTTGTGATATAGGCACAGTCATATTTTCATAAAGAGCGATATCGTTATTTTCAATGCTCTTAATATTGATGATTCCTACTACACCCACAACACCAGATATAATTGCAACCAATATAAATGCTACAATAAGTTTTTTAGCAATATTAAAATTGTAATACCATTTCATCATCTATTCCTCCTCATATTATTGGATATTACTTAAACTATCTGCTTCATCATCATTGAGTAATTTATCGCAATTCAATAGAAGTTTAACCTCGCTGCCAACCTTTCCAATTCCCTTTATGTACCTATTGCTTCCCTTGTTTATTTCTGGAGGAGCAACAATTTCAGTATCTGGGATGGAGAGAACTTCTGCAACATTATCGACAATCAGCCCTATTGATATATCCTTGATGTCAATAACGATAACACACGTTCTATCATTATACTCTCTAAATGGTTTTTTAAACCGCAGTCTTACATCCATCACTGGGATAATCTTTCCTCTTAAATTAATAATTCCTTTTATGTACTCTGGGAGTTCTGGGACTTCAGTTATGGGCTGTATTCCGATAATTTCCGTTACATATCGTATTTCAATCCCATAAGATTCATTACTTAATGCGAAGGTGAGAAACCTCCCTTTCTGGGTGTCTTCTTCTTGTTCTAATAGTTCTTGTTCAACTGTTTCAGCCATACTCACATCTCCTTTCTTTTATAACTTCATATTTACAAGTCTACCAATATCAAGGATTAAGCTAATACTACCGTCTCCTAACAGCGTACACCCTGCAAGTCCTCCAGTTTTTCGAGTATTCTTTATATAATTTGGGAGTGTCTTCACCACTACCTGCTGTTGGCCTAACAATTCATCTGCGAATATACAGATGGTTTTACCGTCCTGCTCAACCATGATAAGAATACCCTTTATAAAATCAGTTATATCCGTCTTTACATTATAAAACTGATGCAGTCGGAGAATTGGATAGCACTGCCCACGAACCATAATCATTTGGTTTCCGTCAGGGTCTTGAATAATGTCAGCTTCTTTTGGTCTAAACGATTCCTGTATCACCATAGTTGGGATAGTGTAACACGAGCTGCCCACTTTTATATTCATGCCATCTATAATAGCAAGTGTCAGTGGAATTTTGAGAGTAACCGTTGAACCAACACCTTCCATACTGTCTATTGAAACTGAACCGCCGACTGTCTCAATATTCTTTATAACGACATCCATTCCAACGCCCCTACCGCTAAATTCTGTAATGTTGTCATTCGTTGAGAAACCTGGAAGAAATATGAGGTTATAAATCTCCTTCTCTGTCATCTCTTGCTCTGGCTTTATAAGAAGGTTTTTTTCACTGGCTCGTTTAAGGATTTTTTGTTTATTTAAACCTTTGCCGTCATCCTTTACGATAACAAGTACATCACTTCCAGCATTTTTAGCTTCTAGAGTAACTTTACCTACTTTTGGCTTACCCATTGCTTCTCTATCTTCGATTGCTTCAATGCTATGATCGATAGAGTTACGGACAAGATGCATGAGTGGGTCAGAAATATGTTCGATAATGTTTTTATCCACCTCTGTTTCCTCACCTATCAGTTCCAACTGCACTTCCTTATCTAGCTTTTTACTCATATCCCTTACAATGCGGTGCATCTTTTGGAAAGTCGTGGAGAGTGATACCATCCGAATAGACATTACCGTGTCCTGCAATTCACTGGTAATTTTGTGAAGCTGTCGGGTAGCCTTTTTGAAATTTTCAAGCTCCAAACCTTTTAGGTCAGGGTTTTGTGTAACCATCGCTTCGGCGATAACCATTTCGCCAACCAAGTCCATAAGCTTATCCAATTTAGTTACATTTACACTTATAATGCTCTGCGTAGTAGAATGTGTTTCTACCTGTTCCTTATTGTCTAGCATATTAATTTGTGGTACTTTTATTTGACTGGTCTCAATAATAATTGAGTTGGACATATTAAACTGCTTGAATTCTTCATCATTTTCTAATTGAATAAGTTCCAAGCCTTTGAGAAAGATAGTCTGATTAAAAAACGCATCCATCTCTTCATAAGACTTGTCCGCTTTTATAAAAACCTTAAATCCTTCTTCTCTGATAGTCTGTACACTATCGTCATTATCAATAATATCTTTGGGGAGATAATAAATTTCTGTTGAAAATTCCTTTAGATTGTGAGTAATCGTATATGCCCTGATATTTTCCATTCCACAGCCATCTTCAAAGAATATGGTTGCTTTGAAGTAATTATGACTAGAAGCGGTGCTTGAATTATCAGGCGTAATATAGTAATGTTGCGGTTGATTTGAAACTGGTTTTTGACATGAATCAGCGAAAGAATTTTGTTGTTTTAATAGGGCAAGAAACTCCTTGATATTTCCTATAAGTATAGAAGCATCCCCGTCAACCTTATTTTCATCTTTAATTTTTTGAAGTTCAACTTTAATAAAGTCCACTCCTTCAAATATAAGGTCAGAAAGTGAAGAATAATCTATATTATAGTTTTTTTGCTCACGAATAAAATAGAAGAGATCTTCAATAGAATGTGCCAAGCTTGCTATGTTGTTAAAAAGCATCATGGCTGACGAACCCTTGATGGTATGCATCATACGGAAAATTTCATTAATAGCCGATTGCGTATAACAACTTGATTTCTCGGTTTCTAATATACACATTTCAAGCTGTTCAATATTTTGAGTGGTCTCAAATATATACAAATCGAGCATAGTCTCATTGGAGTATTGATCCGACAAATTGGCCGCCTTCTTTCAACATTTATTTCTGTCCACATTGCAGAAACCATAACCACCTTCGTTTTCGGCTTCTCCAACAATTTGAAATCCTTGTTCTCTCCAGCTTTGTTTTAATTATCATTTTGATAAAGACTGTATCATCTGCAATGAGGACTTTTGGCATTAATATCATATTTCTCTATTTACTTTGGTGTTACTTTGGTGTAAAAGAGTCTAATATAACTTTGAGAGTATATAGGACTCGCTCCTTTAGTGGAAAGCTATAACTCTCCGTTCTCCACTTTAAGCATATCACTCTGCAAGAGCCTAAAATTATGTCCGATATACATTCACTATCAATACCTGAACTGATTTGGCCATCAGCTTGAGCCCTTTTTATCATTTGCCCTAAATAGCCCCATCTGGTTTTTAGAATTGTTTTTATCTTTTCTGCAAATTCTGGTTCACATCTCAAAACGTCAAGTGCCTGATCTATTGCAGTAATAGCAGGGTAATTTTCATAATATGTATAAAACGAATCAATATACCGCACAATAGATTCTCTGGAATCCAATTCCCATGAACTAATGGCTTGAGCTACTGCTAAATCATATTGCGTAAAATGTTCTAATACAGCAAGGATAAGGTCATTTTTGGACTTGAAGTGACCAAATATTGATGCAGTCGCAATTGACTGTCTCTTTGCGACTTCTCTTATTGATAGCCCCTGAATACCAAGTTCGTTTATCACATCAATAGCAGTAAGTATAATACTTTCTCTCCTATGCAGCATATTGTTATCCATTATTTACCTCCTATCCTATCGACTGTTCGGTTGTATGTTGAAATTATATTCCACTTTTTTCTTTGTGTCAATATTTGTTTTATTTTGTCGAATTTCCTGTATTATTTTTGAAATTTGTCCTTTCTGTCCTCGTTTTTGGTAATAAAAAGGGTGCCCCCTCCATAAGTGCCAGGCACCGAACATAAGAACTTATTTGTCAAAAATCTATTACATCATATTCTTGCCTTAATAAATCAATGAATAGTATTTTTCTATTCAGAAGCTCGCCTCTACCGATAAGCAGCTTTAGCACTTCGCTAACTTGGATAGATGCTACCATAGCAGGCGTAAAGGATGGATTACCATATTTCTTTTCGGCACCTTCCATGTCTTTAATTTTATAGAAGCGGCTGAGAAGCTTATCTCCGGGCAAAATGGTGGATACTTGTCCATACCAGCCTGCTATAGCTCCGTGGACTAGAGGAATATTCAGCTCCTCACATAATGCTTCCAGCATCAGCCTTGACTCAATGTTATCAAGGGCATCTATAACAACATCAGCATCGCTTAACGTTTGTTTCCCGTTTGCTTGTGTAAGTCTTTCTGTAATAGCATCTACCTTTATAAGGGGATTTACCTTTGACATTCTTTGCTGTGCTATTAATGCTTTTTTGCTGCCCACTACTTCTACATCAGATAAAATCTGTCGATTTAGATTCGATTCCTCAAATACATCTCCATCAACAGCGGTAATATGTCCTATGCCCAAGCGTCCCAGCATTTCTATAATGTATCCGCCTAGTCCTCCACAACCTATTACGCACACCTTTCTCAGGGATAGACTTTCGTTTTCTTCTATTGACAAGGTCTCAATATTTCTAGAATATCTGCCTAACATTTTAACCACCTCCTACAGGTGGAAAAAGTGATACCGTGTCATTGTCGTCCAACAATTTATCAAATCTACCGTCTCTTCCATTGACCAGCAAAATTGCTACATCTGTTTGGTGTATTCCTAGAGCATCGATGATACTTTGTGGAGTAGCAGTCTCAGGCAGATTCATATCAAGTACTTTTTGTCTACCATCCCTAAAGGTTGCAAACAGCCTTACAGTAATCTTCAACGTCTCACCTCCAATTTGGTGTGAAGAATACCCCCGGGCAAGCCCAGGGGCAGTTGTTATAGTCCTAATTTTGACAATCTATCAGTCTCAGGGATTCCATTTTCTCCCCAGCCTCTTAGAGTGTAGTATTCTGGAAGAAGCTCAGATAATCTGTGTACGCTGCCTTTTGAAGGTCCTGATGTAATAGGCTCCTCCAATAATCTCTTAGGCAAAGTATCTTGTGCCGGCTCTATGCCTGCTTGCAGATTAAATAATCTTTCTAGGTTATAAACTCTTTCCCCTGCTTCTAACAAGGATTCAACAGTATGTTCAGTACCACAAACTGCATTGTATGCTTCCGCATAATCTGCTGCGTTCATTGCAAAGGAAGTAAACAAGCATAAGCCCAGAGAATCGATAACCGCTGTAAGGTCTTGGAATATCTTAACCCATTGTGCTTTGCCCTCTATGGTAAATCTATCAAGCTTTTCAGGTGAGCCCAGTATTTCGGGAGATATCATATAGCCCCTTACATGGCAACCGCCTCTATTTGATGTAGCATATTGAAGACCATGACCTTGAATACCTCTTGGATCATATGCAGGAAGCTCAAGCTTCTTAACAGACATAGACAGTTCAGGTATTCCGTACATCTCGCAAAGTCTGTAGGAGCCTTCAGCCATTTTTGCTCCCAAGCCTTCCTTTTTACCTATTTTTTGAGTCCATTCAATAGTTGCATTAGAATTTCCAAACTCAAGTGATATGCCATCTAGCTCATCGTCTTTTATATAGCCCTTCTGATAAAGCTCCATAGCCGCAGCAATTGTAGAGCCTACAGATATCGTGTCCAAGCCATATTCATTACACCAATAGTTGGCTTTGAATATTGATACTATATCGGATATTCCGCAATCAGAACCGAAAGCCCATAGAGTTTCGTATTCAGGTCCGCCCACTTCTATTCCCATATCTTCAATTTTAACCCATCTACCACATGCTATAGGACATCTATAGCATGGATTTTTTCTTACTAGATAATCATTGGTCATTGTTTCACCACTGATATCATCAGCAGCTTCAAAATGTGATGTTTGATAATTATTTGTTGGTAATACTCCATTTTCATTAATGATATTTACAAGTACTGCTGTACCATAGGTTGGTAGCCCTGTTCCAGTAACGCCATGCTCCTTAATCTTCTTCATGTATACTGAATTAGCTTCCTTTAACTTAGGTTCATCAAATATTGGTGTTTTACCGCTTCCTTTAACAGCAATAGCCTTAAGATTCTTAGAGCCCATAACTGCTCCAACGCCTGAGCGACCTGCTGCTCTATCATAATCATTCATAATGGAAGCCATTTTGGATAATTGTTCTCCTGCCGGACCTATGGTCAATATTCTTGATTTGTCAGGCATTTCAGCCTTTATCTCATTTGTAACCTCTGTTACCAGCTTGCCCCAAAGCCTTGAAGCTTCTTTTATTTCAACTTTGTCATCTTCTATAGTAATATAAACAGGCTCATCTGCCTTGTCCTCTATTATGATTAAATCATAGCCTGCTGCCTTTAACTCTGCACCCCAATAACCACCTGAGTTTGAGCTTGCTATTGTACCTGACAATGGGGATTTAGTAACTACCATATATCTTCCGCCAGTTGGTACGCTAGTTCCTGTTAGGGGACCTGCAACTATAAACAATTTGTTTTCAGGACTTAAAGCATCTACCTTAGGGTCTACCTCATCCATAAATAGCTTTGTTCCAAGACCTCTACCACCGATATACTTTTTTGCTTTTTCAATGTCGAGTTCTTCTACTTTAATGCTTTTTTGTTTAAGGTTTATTCTTAATACTTTTCCTATATAGCCTGACATGTAAAAAACCCCCTTATCAATTTTATGATTCACATTAATATATAGCAACATCTGTGCCAAATCATAAATATGGTTAGGGGGATTGTACAAGCCTTGATTTTATTCAATTGTATGAACATCACAAATATCAATCAAATTTACTAAATACTAAGCGTTCCATTTTGGAACTATATAGTCTATTTATGGTCGTTCCACTTTGGAACAGCGTTCCGTTTCAGGACAATAAATATCATATTTTTCTAACTTTCGATAAAGAGTATTTCTGCCAATACCCAAGATTTTAGCTGCTGCAGTATAATTTCCCATGGATTCATTTAAGACAGTTATAATATGTTGCTTTTCCACTTGCTCTAAGCTTAAACTAATGTTTGTTAAAGTAGAGTGGCTGGCTATAACCTTTTTTTCAAGGAAATTTGGTTGAACAGATTCTGTGTTTACTATTAATTCTATAACATTTTCCAGCTCTCTGATGTTACCTTGCCATTCATGTTTTTTTAGATAGTCCAGGTACTCTGGTGAGATAGGTACTCTTCTTTTATTCAGCCTTTTGGAGGTTTTCTCCATATAGTAGTCAAAAAGCAAAGGTATATCATCAGCTCTCTCTCTTAGAGGTAGTAGATATATAGGAAGAACATTTAATCTATAGAAAAGGTCTTTTCTAAAATTACCTTCAGCAACTTCCTTTTTTAGATCTTTGTTGGTAGCGGCAATAATTCTTACATCTACAGGTATTTGCCTATGACTTCCTATTCTGGTTATAACACCTTCCTCTATTACCCTAAGAAGCTTAATTTGCATGTCTATTGGCATTTCTCCAATTTCATCAAGGAAGATAGTTCCTTCATCTGCAAGCTCAAATTTACCGGCATTGCCACCTTTTTTTGCACCAGTAAAAGCCCCTTCTTCATAGCCAAATAATTCAGATTCAAAAAGAGTTCTAGGTATAGCCCCACAATTTACTGCTATAAAGGGCTCTTCTTTTCTAATACTGCAATTATGAATAGACTGAGCAAAAACCTCCTTGCCAGTACCGCTTTCACCGCTAATTAAAACAGTGGAGCTACTATCTGCAATTTTCATTGCATATTCAATTGTTTTTAGAAACTCTTCGTTTTTTCCAATTATTTTGTCAAAGGTATATATTGCTTGACCGCTAAGTATCTTGCCTGCCAGCTTTCTACTTTTTTTAAGCTCATTGAATATATGAATTATCTCGACTATTTCTTTATCAGAATTGTATATGGGATAGGCGGTGAGAGTAAACTGAGTTTTGTTTGCTCTTGCCTTTACATTTGTATCTGTATCTACATAGCTTTCTCTTGCTGTGAGCTTATCTACAACCTCATTCCAGCCTTCAATCAAACTCCATGCCTTCATTTTTTTTATTTCAAATTCACTATAGCCAAGCATTTTTACAGTATGCTTGTTAATAGAAGTGATGTTACCTGATAAATCTGAGGTCAAAATGCCTGAGGATATTGAATCAAATATACTTTCTATATGTTTTTTTGATATTGTCAATATTGAATTTATATTATTTACCTCCAGCATACGTTCAATTGCATTCGCTGCCGCTACTACAATTCCTAGGGTATGAGGATGAACGTTTTGGCTAAATCCTGTTAAATCAATAATTCCTATTATCTTACCGTTAGTATCCTTTATAGGTGCGGCAGAGCAAGTCCACTTGTGGTAGGCCTTGATAAAATGCTCTTTTCCTGATATCTGTACAGGAACACCTTCACTTATAACCATGCTCATGGCGTTAGTGCCTATACTGTCTTCGTCCATATAGGCTCCGGGTATCATTTTGAGTCTGAGTGCTTCTGATAGTATTTTTTCATCACCAGTAACACTAAGGATACAGCCTTCAGCATCATTTAATATTACAAAAAAACCTGAGCCTCTGACAAAATCAAATAGATGCTCCAAAAAAGGAGCTGCTGTCTTTATTAGTTCTTTGCTTTGTACAAGCTTTTGTATTAAAGCTTCACCTTCTAATACTTTAGTACTGAATATATTCTCCGGCTTGACTCCTTTGTTTATACATCTTAAGTGGGACGCTTTAATATACTTATTCATTTTAATTCCTCCCATAAGTGCCAGGCACCGAACATAAGAACTTATTCACTCCTACTCAGCAAGTTTCTTATGGCAGTGTCTGTCGTACTGATATTGCTTCCTATTTCCTTAAAGGTATATTTTAACTCGACTGCTGCCTTTATATATTTGAGTTTATATTGTGTTAAGCTTCTTTTCCGTGATCCATTTTTTATCTCTATGAAGCCCTCGTCATCCG
>JBAVGO010000084.1:0-5209 GCA_049684915.1 Lutisporaceae bacterium
GTCTGGAGGATGAATTCATAAAAAAGTTTGAAGTATTAAAAACACTTCATTTAGATTTTTCGACAATGAAGCAAGAGGAGCTCCAGAAAAGTTCCAAGGTAAGAAATGCAATTGAGAGAGGTCAGCGGATTGTAGAGGGTTACAATTCTGACCTTCGTATTCAGCAATGGAAGTATTCCTTTATATTAGAACAGCAGCGACGAATCATTCACAAATGGCGCCAGGATATATTAGCAGATAGAGAGCTTCTAGGGCTTTTATCAAAAGAAGCCGAGACAACCTATACAACTTTTGAGCTTAAATATGGAGCGGAGCTTTTGCAAAGAGTAGAAAAGCAGCTAACACTATATTATATCAATAAGCATTGGGCGGATTATTTGGACTATATGTCCTATATGCGTGAAAGTATACATTTAGTGGTAATAGGGAAACAAAATCCACTTTTTGAGTTTAACAAGCTAGCTGTTCAAACCTTTGATGAAATGCTTAAAGATATAGAGAAAGACATAGTAAGTGAGTTTGAAGCAGCAAGTATAACCAAAGCTGGTATAGACCTGGAAAAGGAAGGGCTAAAGGCACCATCCTCCACCTGGACGTATCTAATAAATGAGAATCCTGATCAGTTCAGAAACTTGTCTTTCTTAAGTGATGCTGTTTCTAATGCTGTAAAAGGGCCGCTTTTTACGCTTAGGTCACTTTATAGATTCTTTGCAAATAAGGCTAAGACTAGGATAAAATAAAAAATACTATGCATTATTAAATAAATATATTGTATTATATAAACATAGGATTATAAAGGAGAGTATACAAATGAAACTGATTTCATGGAATGTAAATGGTATAAGGGCATGTGTCCAAAAGGGGTTTTTAGATTTTTTCAAGGAAGCGGATGCTGATATATTCTGCCTACAGGAAACTAAGCTTCAAGAAGGACAGATTGAGCTAGCTTTAGAGGGATATTATCAATACTGGAATTATGCTGAGAAAAAGGGCTATTCAGGGGTGGCGGTATTTTGCAAGGTAGAACCCATTAGCATTAATTTGGGTATGAATAAGGAAGAGCATGATAAGGAAGGCAGGATAATTACTCTGGAGTTTGAGGATTTTTATTTTGTAACCGTTTATACACCAAACTCTAAGCAGGAATTGGAACGCTTGGACTATAGGATGCAGTGGGAGGACGAGTTCAGAAGCTATGTAAAGCAGTTGGACAGCAAAAAGCCTGTAATACTATGCGGTGATTTAAATGTAGCTCATAAGGAAATAGACTTGAAAAACCCAAAAAGCAACACAAGAAATGCAGGCTTTACCGATGAAGAAAGAAACAAATTTACAGAGCTTCTCGGCGCAGGCTTCATTGATACATATAGATATTTCAATCCCGACAAGGAAGGAGCATATTCCTGGTGGTCATATCGCTTCAATGCCAGAGCTAATAATGCAGGGTGGCGTATAGACTACTTTGTAGTATCAGAGAGCTTGAAGGATAGCTTGGAAGGGGCAGGCATATATCCTGAGGTACATGGTTCAGATCACTGCCCTGTAGAACTGGTAATTAACATTAGTTCTACAATTTTAAAAGACTAACTTGAACAATTAGTTATTCAGTGAAAATATGTTTAATGTATTTATATATGTACCGAATTTTTAAATATAACTCCTTACCCTCCTGTTATTTATTTTGTAGTAACTATTATTTAACACAGGGCAAGGAGTTATATTTGTTTTTTGGTAACTTTGTCAATTATACTTTTTATTTTGCTGAACTAAAGATAGTAATTTTGTAAAGACAGAAGGATTTATAGAACTATACGGTAAACGAGCTAGTCATGTTTTTTAAATATGACTTCTTCAATAGTTTCAAAAGGCTAATAAAACTAATAACTGTCTATCTGTCGAGCCTGGCACCTACTATGCAAGACCATTTAACTTAATGACCATGCCTGCATGTGCTGCATCAATATCATTATTGATTGTTACACATGCAGTAGCAACTGGGATTAGTGGAACAATCTTTGGTGGTTCAGGAACTTGTGCTTTTTTGACATTACTTCTCCGGCAGCAAGCTTTACTTTGCGGAGCCAATAATAGTATTTGTCACGAGAAATGTTATTTTCAGCACACCAATCGTTAACTAGTTTCCCACTACTGACACACTCTTGGATAATTGTTGCCCATTGTTCCAAACGATATTGATTTGTGAGTTTTTTTGCATCGCTCATTTAAAAACCTCCATAAGAACATACTTTTTACACTTTTTCAACTTAAGTTTGAAAAGTGTAAAAAGTATGTTCTTATGAAGATTATCTTATTATGCACTTCCGTGTACAAGGCACTCTCTTATTGAGCACTTACATAAAAAATGCATAAAAAGCATTTAAATCGTATGTGGTAATTTAAAAGAAAAAAGAGCACGACAGTCTAAACTGTGTGACCTTTGAATTCTTAAAACCAATAAAACTAAAAGATACTATCATCATATGGAGCTGTTTTTAAAATTTCTTCAATCTCTGTTTCTCCTCTTTCTCGGTAGTTTGTACCTATAAGCTCTAGCAATTCTAGCTGTTTTTGAAAATATAATCTTCTAGTGTCACGATTCTTCCTTCTATTCCGATATTCATACTCAACTGCCATGTTAAAAGTTGCATAGGAATAAATCCAATAAGATATTTCAAATAAATCATCTGTTATTTTATGCATATTCATTATGCCTCTTTCAATAGTGGCATAATGATAACCTCCCTTATCCGCATAAGCATACATACCTTCAAAATTAAGTGGAAGGGTATTGGTAAAAAGGACATTCAACTTTGCATATATTTTATCCTTTTCAGCCATTGTTCTTAACTTACTATAGCCAACTCTAATATTCGCTTCCAACTCATTAGTTGAAATTGTTCCCATTTTTCACCCTCCTTTTACTTTTTAATAATATAACCTTCTTTAAGTAACTGTTCAATTGGCGTAGGTAATTTATACTGCAATCCGCCACCTACATCTCCACCCCATGGTGCAACAGTTGATTGAATTGTATTAGGTATTGGTTTTACAACCACATATTCTGTATAGATAGAAGCGTCAGTATTAGGTGGCAACGATAATGAACTTGGTGATGCCCCGGTATTAGTAACATAATCGCTTTTGGGTGTAATATTGCCGTATCTTCCTAATGATTGACCCTTTTGTAAAGTTGTTGAAACTTCTGTCCCAGCAACCGCTCCATTGTTCAGTGGATAATTTATACTCCCATCTGGCTTATACCATTGAGTCTTAGGCACTGCCTGAGCTGAAGGTGCTGGTGTTGAATACTTTGCTCCATAATAATCAACAACAGGTTTACCGTTAATGTATAAATACATACCAAGAGTATATAAACTGAAAACTGTTCCTGCAAGATTTATTCTGTCATCTAGATACTCCTGTGGCGTTCTATCTAAATGAGGATTGTCCTGCAAGAACTGATCCATGTCCCCCTCGTATCCATCTCTAACTGCATATGCATACTTATTATTTACCTCCATATCGAAGAGATACCGGTCATCATCTTTACCTGTCCCCTTATCCTTATCAATACCCACAATCTTATTAGACACCCCAGCCACTTCTAGCCCTTGCGATATTATATTATTTTTGAAATCGTTATTATCATTTCTCGACACTATCTTTTCCGTACTAGTTATAGACCTTGAACTAGAAGTAGTTTTTGAGTAAGCATCTTTAGGCTCATAGTAACTATTAACTTGTGAAATTGGTATATTATATTGTCGTAGTACAGCCTTGTTCTCTTGATACCACTCTGATGGAGTAAATGCTCTATAATCGAAACCATTTGTAACTGTAGTTGTTGTATCTGTCCTATTTGAAACTGTGGTTGATATTACCCCTGCAAATCCAGTATGCAATGATGCAGTGACTTCATATTTTACATAGTATTTATCAATTCTTGTCCAATCTGTTCGCCATCCATCTGACCATTTATATGGAGCTTCACGGTCTATATCAGGTGTACCACTCCAAGAGCTGATTTTTTGCTCAGCCTCAGTAGTCCACCTATCTCTATCTCGTGTTCTTACATAATCAGCTTTAGTATGTGCAGCTGTTCTGCCTTCATCTGTTGTCGCAGCATAATATTCTTTTTCATATTCAGCAATTTTTGCCACCGCTTTAGCAGATAAATCGTCATCACCTGCCATCCAATACCCCAATGGATCCCATCTATTTATAGGATTGTTCCCAACATAAGCATATCTGTTCTGGGTATATGGTGTCAATATATCTCCAGTATATGGGTCTGCTGTGGTGAAGCGTCCGTTTTGTGCTCCGTACCAACGTGCATTCATATCTATTAGGTTAGCCTTTGCATCATAGCTCTTGCCTGCAAAGCCATTTGTGTTATATGGTGCTGTTACTCCTGTATATAGTCCTCCAAAAGCATCATAGCGATATTGCTCTATACTGTCTCCATGTCGGTCTGTTAGCTCTGTTACATTTCTCATTCCATCATAGCTATAGTACATTAGTCCACCATCTGTTTTTAGTGATGGCTCTCTGCCTGGTATTACTAATCCATGATTGCCAAAGGTTTTCTTGCTTACTACTCTGTCGTTTGCCATATAGTATTGGCTTAGCGGACTACCGTTTCCTGTGTATTCGTTAGTAATAGCATTTGTAAAGCCGTCATACAGGTAAGTAGTGGTATCAGTCTTGAGCTTTAGTGGATTTACCTTTTCCTTTTTGTTGCTATTACTGTTGCTGTTACCATTACCGTTGTTGTTCTTTTCTTTGTTCTGTCCTGGTGCGTATTCTGATTTGCCTGGTGCATCATCGGCTTCTTTATTCCAGTATGCTTCTTCTCTTGATACCTTACGTCCAAATGCATCATAGCCATACTTTACATATGTGCCATCAGGATACTTTACTTCTGTTAGCTTGTTTGCTGCGTTGTAAATATATTCTACTGTATCCTCTCCTGCTTGTACCCCTGTCATGTTACCGTTTGCATCATAGCTGTAGCTGTCATTTCCATCAGATAGTAGTCTATCAGCTGCATCATATTCATAATCCAGTGCTTCATTGTCAGTCACATAATTTATTCTATTGCCATTGGCATCATATTTGTATGTTGCTTTTGAGGTTGGGTCTAATAGATAATCAGGTTTTTCTTCATAGGTAATATATCCAAGCTCAAAATCCTCGTCTGTTATCTCCA
>JBAVGO010000085.1:0-9593 GCA_049684915.1 Lutisporaceae bacterium
AAGTGCATCAGTAGCTGAATTCCAATCTTTCTCTTCACCCATTGAGTTCTCAGGTCTAGTAGAAAGCTCAACATGATAATTAAATCCAAATAGCTTATAGAAATAATCAATCATGTTAATAATACCTACAATCTCATCCTTAACCTGTGAGGGCATCATGAACAGATGTGCATCATCCTGAGTAAAGCAACGTACTCTCATCAAGCCATGCAGTGCTCCAGACAATTCATGTCTATGCACCAAGCCAAGCTCTCCCATTCTAATTGGTAGGTCTTTATAGCTGTGCATTTCTCTTGCATACATAATCATGCCACCGGGACAGTTCATAGGCTTTATTGCATAATCTCCATCATCTATATGAGTAAAGTACATGTTATCTTTGTAGTGACCCCAGTGACCAGATTTATGCCAAAGCTCTTCGTTTAATATTATCGGAGTTTTAACCTCTTGATAATTATTCTTTCTGTGCTCTTTTCTCCAGAAATCCTCTAAAATATTTCTTAGTACCATTCCTTTTGGATGGAAGAATGGGAAGCCTGGTCCTTCCTCATGTATGCTGAACAGATCCAGTTCCTTTCCCAGTTTTCTATGGTCTCTCTTCTTTGCCTCTTCCAACATATTCAGATACTCGTCCAGTTGGCTCTTCTTTGCAAAGGCTGTTCCATATATTCTTTGCAGCATTTTATTTTTCTCACTGCCTCGCCAGTATGCTCCTGCGACATTTAGAAGCTTTATAGCCTTAAGCTTTCCTGTTGATGGTGCGTGTGGTCCTGCACATAAATCAACAAACTCACCCTGTCTATAGAAGGAAATTATCTCATCCTCGCCAAGGTCATTGATTAGCTCTACCTTATAACCCTCCCCGGCTTTTTCCATAAGCTCAAGAGCTTCCTTCCTTGGGAGTTCAAATCTCTCAAGAGCTAAATCTTCCTTGATTATTTTCTCCATTTCCTTTTCTATTGCTATCAAATTCTCTTCTGTAAAAGGCTTATCGGAATCAAAATCATAGTAAAAACCGTTATCAATAGCAGGTCCTATTGCCAGCTTTATATTTGGGTACAATCGTTTAACAGCTTGAGCAAGTGTATGTGAACCAGTATGTCTTAACGCCCATTTACCCTCCGCATCATCAAAAGTCAAAACCTCTAAGCTACAGTCTTCATTTATAACATGGTTTAACTCCACTGTCTTTCCGCTAACCTTTGCTGCTATGGCAGCCTTCAAAAGTCCACTTCCTATTGAAGCAACAACTTCTTCAACTGTTATACCTTTTTGATACTCTTTTATAGAGCCATCCTTTAAAGTTACTTTAATCATTTTTTATTCCTCCTTTGGTTATTTTTGCAAAAAACAAAAACTCCCATCCCCATGAAGGGGCGAGAGTTTATTCGCGGTTCCACCCTAGTTTTTTCTTAAGGATTATAACGTAATCAACGTATAGACTTACTTTGAATTCAGCCCAAAGCTCCAAGGTGGTTTTCAAACATATTTACACAGAAATGCTTTCAGCCTATGACATTTCCTCTCTGTGAGCAATAATTGTTTTACTCGTCCTTATCAATGCCTTTAATATATTTTTAATAATTTTATAACACATTATCCCCTATGTCAATAGAGTTTATGTAGTGTAATGTTAAATAAATATTACAAGTATCCCCTGCATAAGTCCTATGACAGCTCCAAGCACTCCACCCAATATCTCAATATGCTTAAGTTCTCTTTTAGCAAGCTTTAGAATCATTTCCTCTATCTTATCTAACTCGAATTCATTAATCTTATCTGCTACAAGCTGACCTATCTTTATTTTTTCGTTTGCTTTGTTTTTAAGATCATCAATAGTTCTCTCTATTATGTCTTCTGCTCCCGCATCAATCTGCTCCCCTATATAATCCAGAAGCTTAAGCTTTATAGAAGTTGGTATTAGGGATGGTATCTTTAAATCAACTGCTGTTAGCACTCTCCGTTTTATACTGTGTATTAACTCTGATTTGTTCTCCGTAGTAACAAACTGCTCAATTATATCATTGACCTTTATCAATTCATTTTCTACGGCATCCCCAATGCTTATTGCGATTTCACTTCTACGCTTCGGTATAAGTCCTTGTATGTTAATGTTAATTAAAGGTATATTAATAGGTTTTAAAGGTCTAAACAACATTTTTATTGCCAGCACATTTGTTATCCATCCTATAATGCCTCCGACAATTGTCAAAATAGCAATTTTTAGTATCATTTTATCCCCCAGGTTATATTAGTATCACCTAGAATTATATCATAAAAAGCTCTTATAAACTATAGTTATTTGTTTCTTGTACAACGATTTGGCTACACATATCACAGCCATGACATACACTAATCCTATCATTGAATACATTGGTAATAGTTTTTACCAGCTCTTTGTTATTAAAGCTGTCTAGATTATGCATATAGATTTTTCTGGGAGAAATAGTTATCAAAGTGCTTATAAGCAAATCGTCATAGTTGATATCTCCCTCTGCTATATCTACTCTAATTTCTTCAAAGAGCTCTGCATTTATCTTTTTCTTACTTCCATCTAAAATCAAATATTTTCCTTCAGTTGTTGGAATAAGATGAAGTACATCAACCTTACACTCCTGAATCTCTACAAAATATTTAAGCAGCTTTATGAATTCATTATATTCTCTTTCAGCTATGAACACTTCTATTGCTCTTTCAATTGTGTCACTAAGTTCCTTTATATAAGCATTAAGTCTGAAATTTACAAAACCATCTATAATAATTGTATCACTGTTAGAAAGATATTCTAATATCTCCCTCATTATCTTATTTCTTCTGGTAAGCTTATAAAACCCACCTGGTAACAATCCATTATCCTCTTGAAGCATCTTTTGTGCTGTCTTGCAGATAGAATCCTTTTCTCTATCACTTAGGTAAAAGTAATTATACTTCAATATTTTCTTTATTAGTTTTCCTTCCCAGTTATTAATAATTGCTTCTGTTACTATCCTCGATATATAAAATTTGAAATCCTCATAAGCTTTTTTATCAGTAAGTCTTGTTAGCAAATTATCTTTTAAAGCACATTTTAAGAATACATTTTCTCCTATGAAATAATGCTCACACAATATATTGAAGCCTTCCTGCTCCAACTTCTCAATCTGTGAATATATAAAATCTTTTATTTTATCTGCATAATTATTAGCTCCGATTGTAACCAGAAACATTTCTTCAACTCCTTTCTATATGTTTTGCACTAAACATCTAAACTGAATTCAAAATATGCAAAACATATATATGTAGTATTTACTCAATAACGACTTGTATTCAGAGTGTAAAGTGCTTCTGTATATCGGCAAATCAATATGTCAGTGGTATTATTGATCCTATATCAAATATTTGCTTTGTACTTAGTATTTTTACTTCTATTCCCTTACTGCTTAAAAAATCAAATATCTTGTAATTATCCTTTATCTTTTCTAAGCTGCCTGTAAAAGACAAAATATTTTTTGATAATAAGCCGCTGGTTCCACCTATAAATCCGTAATCCAATCCCTCTAACAAGATACCGCCAGGCTCAATCAGCAAGCTCTCTACACCATACTTCTCTGCAATCTTAGCTAGCTTATAGTCCGATGTAATAATAGAATGTTCATCTACAATACAAGTAGAACATTTTGTATATCCTTGATTTACATGTATTATTTTAACTCCATTTTTTTCATATTCGTTTAATATAGCTTTATCAGTATATTTTGTATTGTGAAAAGCTATTAACCCAATTCTTAATACATTATATGCTATGTTATGCGGATAGTTTCTATACAGCCAAGTCTCACCTTTTGTCAATGCAAATCCTTTTTTTGAAAGTAAGGGCTGCATTAAATCAAAAACATTAGGTGCTACTACTAAACTATTATCTTTTATATGATGTACAACAATATCAGGATGTCCTTTAATTGCGTCATATAGCTCTATACAAGGCAGAGTTTTTATAAGCTCAATATCCATATCCCGAAGTGTTTTTTCTGCTTCTTGTGTTATTCTGTAGTCTACCAATACCACTTTTATTTTATTTTCAGGTATGTAAGGTGTGTTTAATAAATTCATAACTTCACTCCTCGTTTCTTTATTACAAAAAATAAAAAAACTTATTGTTTCCAATAAGCTATATTCTTTATTATGGAGGCGGCACCCGGATTTGAACCGGGGATGAAGGATTTGCAGTCCTCTACCTTACCACTTGGTTATGCCGCCATATGGAGCGGAAGACGAGATTCGAACTCGCGACTTTCACCTTGGCAAGGTGACACTCTACCACTGAGTTACATCCGCATGTATGGTGCCTTGGGGCGGAATCGAACCACCGACACGAGGATTTTCAGTCCTCTGCTCTACCGACTGAGCTACCAAGGCAAGTCAAAAATTGTGATAAGCTTCGTATTACTTGCTTCTAACAATTTTATATAATTGATTATTAAAATGGCGACCCGGAAGGGGCTCGAACCCTCGACCTCCAGCGTGACAGGCTGGCATTCTAACCAACTGAACTACCGGGCCTAAATATATAGTTATTGAAAATTATGGTGGGAACAACAGGGATCGAACCTGTGACCCCCTGCTTGTAAGGCAGGTGCTCTCCCAGCTGAGCTATGCTCCCAAAATTATATGCCATCAATAACGACAAGACTTAGTATAACTTAAATAATTGTCAAAGTCAAAATCCTTCATTATTCATTAAGCTTAATTATTACTAAGGATTATTTACTTTCCTATTCATAGCTATCTATTGCTATGTCATTCACAACTCAATATATAATATTCATGCTATTCCTATAAAGTGAATATATTGTTATTATTGACAAATATATTCACTATATTCAGCGTAAAATATTTAATGCATACTATATAAAATACTAATTTTTTGCTTGTTCCAAAAGTGTTTTTAAATCCTCTTTGTTGAAGTGATATTTATTGCTACAGAAGTGACATGAGATTTCCGCCTTTTCATCTGTCTCTATTATATCTAAAAGCTCTGTCTCCCCCAAGCTTATAAGTGCTTTCTCAATACGTTCTTTACTGCAATTACACACATAACCTATTTCTATTTTCTCATTCACTTTGAAGCTTATTCCCTTCAGCACATTTTCTATAAGCTCCTCAACCTCCATTCCTGAGCTAACCATTTCCGTTATTGATTTTATATTTATAAGGTTGTTTTCCAGTTTCTCTATTGTCTCTTCTTCTGCTTCTGGCATAATCTGAACAATAAATCCACCAGCTGCGATAACCTGACCCTGTGGCTCGACCATCACACCTAATCCGACAGAAGTAGGAGTTTGCTCAGAATTTGCAAAATATACAGTAAAATCATCACCGATTTCTCCACTTACTATTGGAATCTGTCCTACGTATGGCTCTTTTAATCCCTGATCCTTTATTACGGTAAGATTTCCATTATAGCCTATAGCTGCTCCTACATCAAGCTTACCATTAGGTTTTAGCATAGTTTTAACATGGGGATTATTGATATAACCTCTTACGTTTCCACTATTGTCTGATACTGTTACTACTCCACCTGCAGGACCCTTCCCATTTATTTGAATAGTGAGTATATCTTTATCTGATTTTAGCATTGTACCCATCATACTTCCAACGGTCAGCATCCTTCCCAAAGCTGCTGCAGCAACTGGATAACAATCATGTATTCGTCTTGCTTCCTCTACCAGATTTGTTGTTATACATGCAAAAAATCTTACTGCACCGTCTTCACTTGTACCTCTTATTAAATAGTCTTTCATACTTCCTCCTGTTTTTACAGCTTATGTGCTGCAAAAAATATTCTTTCACTTTTGCTTGATGGTGCTTTCAGCTCTAAATCATCATAAATATTAATCTTGTCAAAGCCCGCTTCAATAAGCTTATCCTCTATGTAATTAACACTATATGCCTTTTGTGAATGAAATTCCTCCATACGTTTGTACATGCCTTTCTCCGGCACAAAGAAATTCAATCTCATCTCTAAAATTTCCTCATCCTCATAGTAGCTGTTTTCCCATACATAACAAAAGTCATTTTTTTCCTGAAACAAGGTATTGTCTCCTAGTATTTCTGTCAGTTTATAACTACTGCTTATATCAAATATAAAAACTCCATTGTTGTTAAGTGAGTTATATACAGCTTTAAAAAATTGCTTTAAAGCCTTTTCTTCTATAATATAATTTACCCCGTCACACATGCATAATACAGCATCAAAGCACTTATTTAATGTAAGCTCAGTCATATTTTGCTTCACAAATTTTATATTTTGATTTTTGCTTCTCGCTTTATTTTCTGCTATTGCAAGCATTTCTTCTGATATATCAGCACCCCAAAGGGTATACCCCTTTGCAGCCATAGGAATAGTGATATTTCCAGTGCCGCAAGCTGTATCAAGTATAGTATTTGGAGTCACATTGTAAGCTGAAAAGATTGTCTCAATAAAATCACACCAAAGCTCATAATTAACATCATCCATCAGCATATCATAATATTTTGCCAAATAGTTATAGCTTTCCATATTCTCCTCCCATATGTTTTATAATAATCAATAGAATTATAACAAAAGCTGATAATTTATACAATTTAGTATTTGCATTATCAGCTTACAATCAATTTCCATAAAAGGCATAGAGTCCAATTAAACTGAACCCTATGCCTTCTTTTCTACCTGAATATTTTTAATTTGCCCCATTATAGCTTTCTTTTTTCTGGTAATAATACCCCCGATTCTGCCTGTTTCCTTAGCAGTCAATCCTCCCCAGCCAACCTGCAGAAGCTTCTCTCCAAGACCCAGCTCATCGGCAATCTCATATTTCATCAAGTCTTCAGGTTTAAGCTCTTTCTTCTTATTTGTTTTTTCAGATTTATTGTTCATAATATCACTCCTCAAATGATATTATGAACAAGCTTTCTCATTTTATACAATATATATCACACTAAACAATTTACACTTATAAAATAGTGCGATATGTTTTCCTCTGTTTATAGAACGTGCAAATAAGTTAAATTACCTTCTATATAGGTACATGGAACTTTTTCTTTTCTTTCTAGTTGTTGCTTTTCTTAAAAACAAGCCGCAAAGCACTCCAACTAAAAATATTATCACTGGAGTATAAGGAAAATCCATTATCTTATTATAATATTTCACAACCAAAGTTGTAGGTTTCTCTGAAATTTGTGTATTATCCTTATTATCCTCTGTG
Source organism: Lutisporaceae bacterium (assembly GCA_049684915.1). GTDB lineage: Bacteria > Bacillota > Clostridia > Lutisporales > Lutisporaceae > GWB2-37-7. The sequence continues at coordinate 7,224 of JBAVGO010000085.1, forward strand.
GGTTTTTCATTATCCACATCTGATGGAACTTTATATCCATTGTCCTCCATCCAAGCAGTCAAAAGCTCTGAGCTTTCATCTGTCAGTAGATAAATTTCCTTTAAGAGACCTGCAAACTTATCTTGCTCCTTTTCTTCTAGATACACATCCGCCCTGTCGAGATAAATTTTGTTTTTTAACTCTACAGGATAAAGCTTGCTATAGTCCATAGTTTCAACTAATTGAAGGTAGTTTTCATATTGATGTTGTCTTCTTAAGCTCTCAGCTTTAACAAATAATATTTGTTCATTGGTTATTTTCTCGTCATTTGGATTTTTTATATACTCATCGCAAAGATATACTGCTCTGTCATAGTTCTTTTTTATGAATGCTGAAGCTATTTCACGCGGCCTACTCTTAGAACTTTTTGAAAGCTTATCAATAGCTTTAGCTGTTAAATCTTCATGTCTAATTCCTATTTCTTCCATGTTTTCTTCATCAGTTTCAATCAAAATCTCACCATTTTTGCCTATATTAGACGGATCGATTCCCTTGAGCGACAAAATATTATATGGCTCAAAGTTAGCAATTTTTATATATAATGTAGACTTTTCTACTTGATTGGAAAAGCCTAACTTTCTATCACCAAAATAACTAACAGCGTATGCACCTTCTTCATTTAATTGTTGTGCAGCATCTAATTTCAAGTTTACTATTCTTGTCTCTTCCGGATTTAAGTCTAAATAAAAAACATACCAGTAATCTTCTTGAGGAAGCTTATCTTGAACCTTGAATTCATTTTGCAGACCTTCAAGACTTCTTTTTCTCCACTTTATATTATAGCCATTCTCCATCATGCTCATATTTTCTATGCCGCTTATAGGCATCCCTAAAATTACCCTAATCTTACTATTGGTCATATTCCTAATTACAAATTCTCCAGCTAGCTTGAGCTTATCATTTTGAAGCTCTACACTTATATTCTCTTGAAGAATTTCAATTTTTGAGTCATTAATATTGTATAATCCATAACCCTTCCATCCATCATTGGAGTCAGAATACACTGACAAAGTAAAGGTTAAAACTAAGACCAATACAAAAATTAATACTATAGGAAATTTAATATTACTAAGCCGCATACTTGTCCCTCCTTTATAAAAAAGACTTCTATTGAAGCATTATAAAAACTAGGAAGCCTTTTATGAAATGCATTTAACAGAAAGTTTATTTCAGGTAAATTTATACTTTCCTATGCATTATAAAAAAAGTTTAGCATAATTTTTAATAGTATACAATATTCTAGAAAACATAATTATTTCTCATTCTACCCCTAAAGGGGTGCTTTTATTTTTTATCTCATTTTTTGAATCAGTCATAATTGAGTCAAGTAGTCCTTCATGCTGATTTGTTCACGTGTAATATCCTCTTACAACTGCTACTTTATGTATTCTTCTATTGCTTTTTATTTCTTACAACAGTATCTATATAGTATCCTTAAGCCAAACTAGTCTATTCATATATCTGTATTTCAAACTACATATCTATCAAGCCGAGTGGCAGACTATCCGCTTTAATCCTTATTTTAATGGAACATTGATATAAACCAGGGTAATATTCAATGATGTATTTACTGACACTCATGTGTTTCAATCCTTATTTTAGTGGAACATTGATATAAACGAAGTCAGCGAAAGCAAGAAGCTCAGGCTCATACTAATGTTTCAATCCTTATTTTAGCGGAACATTGATATAACCCTACTGTTAAATCTGCCACCAGCTTCATCAATTACAACGTTTCAATCCTTATTTTAGTGGAACATTGATATAAACCACAGGAAGAAGCGGCAAACGAAATAGCCCGTATGGCGTTTCAATCCTTATTTTACTGGAACATTGATATAAACGTTAGTTGGTGCGTTCACCATGTTGTCCATCATACAGGTTTCAATCCTTATTTTAGTGGAACATTGATATAAACAAGCAATTAAAAAGTGTGTTAGTAAAGCAGAAGAAAAAAGTTTCAATCCTTATTTTAGTGGAACATTGATATAAACTCATTTCTAGTGTTAATCTCTTGTTTCCATTTCTCCCAGTTTCAATCCTTATTTTAGTGGAACATTGATATAAACCCAATATGAAGATATAGGGCTTAGTCCTAAGGAAGGTTTCAATCCTTATTTTAGTGGAACATTGATATAAACCATAATATGAAAGCCAAAGATAGCAATATTATACAAGCCTGTTTCAATCCTTATTTTAGTGGAACATTGATATAAACGAGGGCATGGAAGATAATGATTACTTATTTCCATCACAGTTTCAATCCTTATTTTAGTGGAACATTGATATAAACAGCAACAAAATTATGCCTTGGCAAATCATTTTTTTAAG
>JBAVGO010000086.1:0-35289 GCA_049684915.1 Lutisporaceae bacterium
GGTATAACCTCTCCTGCTCCTGTAGCCTCTGGATAATTATTGCCCAATACAGCACATTCCAGCTCTCTGCCGTTTATGAATTCCTCAATAAGTATTTTTCTATCGTATTTAGCCGCTTCCTTTAGTCCCTGCTCCAGTTCTTGTCTATTGTGAGCCTTTGTTATTCCTACACTGGAGCCCATGTTTACAGGCTTTACAAATACTGGGTATTGGAACTTAGCTTCAATTCTCTCTATTACTTTTTGTAGCTGATCTTGTACCTCAAATTTATAGGCAACGTCATATTTTGCAACATTTAATCCTGCATCCATGAAAAGCTGTTTAGATATTACTTTATCCATTCCTAAGGCAGAGCCTATTACTCCACAGCCTACATAAGGAATATTTAGCATTTCAAAGAAGCCTTGAATTGTACCGTCTTCACCGTTTGGTCCATGAAGCACAGGGAATATTACATCAAGCTTTGATTTATGGTTTTCCTCTAGTATAGAGCCTAGCATCATATCTATTAGCTGGTGGTTATCAAGACACCTTGCTTCACTCTCCCAGCTACCATCTTGAAGCTTCTCAACAGAACCCTGATACAGCATCCACTGCCCTTTTTTTGTTATTCCTATGGTATGTATATTATATTTATTCTTATCCATTGCATTTATTACATTTGTAGCTGACATTAGGGATACTTCATGCTCTCCAGATTTTCCTCCAAATACAACAGCAACATTTAATTTGTTTTGCATCTGCAACCCTCCCAAAAGATTTACTACTATTATTATATTATTATTCTATATATTTTGCACTAAACATTTTACATTAAATACAAAATGTGCAAAATATTTTCGTTGATTCATATGTGGAGCTAAAATTTCACATTAATATACTTATATAGCATATATTGTGCCTTACAGCAAAAACCCGATCGGTGAATACCGATCGGGTTAATTCTATCTTCCTTGTGCCATGTTTCTTTCTGCCATTTCTATTGCCTTTTTTACCATGTTGCCACAATCTCTTGAGCTTACTCTACCCCAGTCTCCTGATTGAACTAAGTTGTCAACACCAAGCTCTCTTGCTATTTCATATTTTAGATTTTCTGACATTAATCCTCTTCTACTCATTGCGTTGCCCTCCTTAGTGTTATTTATAGTCTATATAACACTTTCCTGACAGCTAAATTTATAATTTTTTGTCATTTTCATTATAAACCTGTTGGGTCGCTGTCATTACTATTATTATCTGCATTTTTGTTTAGTTTATATCATGTAATTGGTGGGTTAAATGAGTAATATTGTACGTTGCTACTGTGTCAAGGTTCCATCTTCGTCTTTTATTATTTGGAGTATATTTTCTTCATTTCCATTTTCTGCATTTATGTAAACAAAGAAGTCATTATCTTTATATTTGCCTTTAAATTCATAGCACAAAGCCTCACGATTGCCCGGTAATGGTATTACCGCAAGCTTGACTCTCTCAATTTCCAGTCTTTGAGTTACCTTAGCCTTAGCTTGTGCCTCTGTCAGCTTAGGTGTTAGATTCTTTCTATTCTTGGGAGCCATTAGGTAATGATAGCTATCAAAGCCCACCACTTCACCATTATCCCTAGCCACCTTGACCTTCAATAAATCGGGATACAGCAGAATTCCTTCTTTGGTGACTCCGATGAAGGTCATCATTGTTGTATTGTCTTCGTTTAGATAATAGCTTTCTGCCAAATCTCCAAAGCCTTGTTTTTTTAGAAATTCCTTTGCTTTTTTGGCAGCTTCTTCATTAGAAAGATTCTTCTCGAGAACATCTCTAGAATTCAGCATCCACAGTACATGTCCTCCGGTCTTGGTCACATCAATGTTTATTTGATAATCTACCTTGTCACTCTTTGGTGTTGCCTCCAATCCGTAGGTATTTATCACTCCACTGCCAGAGCTGACTTCCTTTATTTCGCCTACTTTATCTGATCCAATAAACTTTTTAGCTGCTTCTATAGCCTTTTCTTGATTTACTCTTTCACCATCTAAGCCCTTGGGCTTTCCTCCGATTACATTTTCAGAAAAAGGTCCGTCATATATAAGAGCTGGATAATCTGTGAAGGTCTCATCCATTTTACCAAACTTTACATCTACAGTATTTTTCGAGGCTCTTTTTAGTATCAGCTTACCCTTTTTGCGTATTTCACCAAAGCGTATATCCCCTTGTGAAACTTGTTTTTCCATATCATAAAGCTCCCTTAGAAGCGTACCTGAATAGCTTTTCAGCTTACCAATTTGCTCAAGCTGCTTATCATCCATCATTTTATTGGCAGCATTTTGCTTGGAAATTGTAAAGCAGAAGTCTCCTACCTGCGATAGATATTTAGCCGTTTTACTTAAGGCGTTGTGACTTATAGGTAGCTGTCCCAAATTCTCTGCTGCAGAGAGAGCTTGACGCCAAACCTGCGACATTAGTGTGTTACTCTGTACAGTGGAATTTGTTATCTCAGCCTTATCCAGCAGCACCTTGATATTTTCTACATCTGTAACCATTTCTCCAAATTCACGCTGATAGGTGTTTTGCAAAAATGTCTGATACTGTTTCCTCTCCTTCCAAGTGTTATAACCAAAAAAAACGGAGAGAATCAGCATGGCAGAGACAACTACCAAGGTTTTATGATATTGTTCTCTAGACAACTGCATTTTAAATAGCTTCATATTGCTTCCCTCCTAATTGCAGAAATAGTGCTTACCAATAATCTTGATAACAGGTCTCGACCATATCCATTTGCTTGTTGCTTTTGCAGGATTAAAGTAATATATTGCTCCTCCAGAAGGATCCCATCCATTTAATGCATCCTTTGCCGCCTTAGTGGCAGATTCGCCTGGTGCTAGAAACATCTGTCCATCTGCTACTGCAGTAAATGCTCCAGGTTGATAAATTACACCTGCTATGGTATTTGGGAACTTTGGATTATCAACTCTATTTAGAATTACCGCCGCTACTGCTACTTGACCTATGTACGGTTCACCTCTAGCTTCTCCATGTACGGCTTGTGCTAAGGTATTTACATCATTGCTTCTAGTTACTGTGCCTCTAGTTGTTGTTTTTGCCTGTTCAAATATACCCAATGCCTTCGCCGTAGCACTTCCTACTACTCCATCCACTTTTAGCCCATTTTTCTTTTGAAACTTGATAACCGACGATCTAGTTATCCAACCATATATACCGTCTACGCCACCGTTATAATAGCCCCATTTTTTTAGCTTGGTCTGTACAGTCTTTACCTGAGTGCCTCTTGAGCCATACTTTAGTAGTATAGACCCGGCAGTATCGCTATAACTATTATTTGAAAAAAAATCATTGTATGACAAAACTCCGAACACTGTGTAGATTATTAGAATTATCATATATGGAGTATATCGTCTTAACTTGTTGCTAAACATGTGCCCACCTCCTATATATATCGCATTAAACAATTTGAATTTATAGAATGCACAAATTTCATTGATTTGTGTGTTCTATATAGAATTATTTTTTGTAAATCCTAGATAATTATTCATTTTAAAGGACGCAAAGCTCTTACAATATTTACATAGAAGTGTAATTTATTTATTTAAATACGATAAAAAAGCAGACACATTATGTCTGCGTTGGTTGTTGTGGCACTCTTTACTGTGTTACAAACAGCTGTCCTACCTTTGCCATTTTATGATTTACCGATTTTGCAATTTCAACTATTTTAAACTTAAGCTTTATAGGCATGTCTTCATTTGTTTTGGTAGCTGTAAGAAGTTTATATTCTTCTTCTGTCAAAGATTGCTTCAGCTCACTCATAGTTTTCTCCGGTACTACACCATGGGCAATATCTATAAAGCATAAAGGCGGAAACATTACGCACCACCAGTTTTGCCCCTCACCTTTACCCAATACCACCTTAAGGGCTTGATAGCTACCTGCTGGCAAAGTCAGATTCCCATAAATTTTTGTTGGAAAATCAAAGCTTCCCATGACAGCCTTTGCTCCATAAATCTTGTTATCCTGCTGTACTACCTCTTTTGCAATACTCTCAATTAATGCCAAGTTTGAAGCTATTACTTCCCTAACCTCCGATATATCCTTTAAGCCTTCAAATTTTGGAGATATCTGCTTAATTACTTCATCTCTCACCTTTCTTTTTAGCTCCTGATCCTCCACTGAGTCGCTGTTTGCTACAACATGCAATCTAATCAGCTTGTCTGCTACATCAGCTAACTCTCTATCAGTATTGATATAAACATAATTAATAATTCCAAACATAAAGAACATTATCAAAAGAAATACACTTGCTTTTATCATCCAAGGTTTCATATATATTCCTCCCTTTGTGAATTATTAGGGCTATATAGATACCAGCCCCTACAACTTAATTATTGTCATGGTAATGAGGTTTTATACAAAATCAAATTTTATATTTGTACAAGCCTCTACTCTATGGTGCCTACCCTTCTAATTGACACTTTAGCCTTAATATCGATTACCACATTGTTGGAAAAAAAGCTTTCATAATTCTTCTCAATTGATTTGTAGATTTTAGGATTGTGCTTCCGCAAATGTTCTGCAACTCCTATAAGATCAACCTTAAACTCTTTTTGGAACTTATTAATTACACTTTTACTTCTATCTTCTACATTTTTTCCTATGCTTTTTTCTAGAGTATCCAATAGCTTTTGCTCCATAAGCTTCTCTCCCCAGATATATTCCGTTGCACTGCCTTCCGCTACCATATAGTAAGTTAGATATATCTTGTCTCCTTCTACCTTTTCCAGTACCAGCTTTGTATTGAAGTCATTATATTTGTAAGGTATTTGTATCCCATTATATTCGCCCTCTATAACCCCTCCGCTGGCAGTATTGTTCAGCCAATTCAAGGTTTCACTATCCTTGTCATCTAAATACCCTACCAGCTTGTAGTTTTTGATTATTCCAATGCCTGATACCTTTGCCTCTTCCTCCGAGGCCCTTAGGCTAGGTATCACAGTATCTCCTTCAAAATTCTCCAGATTATCGTACATCTCATAGGCGGGCATTCTGTAAATACTACTCTGGTACAGGCTATTTTCAGCTATACCGGATATATACATAGCCAAAAGACTTGTGTATTTGGGTTTAATTTTAAAGACCTCGTCTGCTCTGCCATGCACAGTAAACACATACATATTTCTATGAAATTCGTTAGAGCGTCCTACAGCATCCAACACTTCCTTAAATAAGGTTTCATCCTTTAATAAATCTTCGCCAAATATTAAAATCCTAGTATGATGAAAGGATAGTTTTTTGTCCATTCTTTCATATAATTGATTTAAGCCATAGGTAAATATAGAGGAAACTGTTTTGTAGGTGCTGAAAGCTTCTCCTCCTCCATCTTTAAGAGCAGCAACTATAGGAGATACAAAATTTATAACATATCTATCCGTCGGCTGTGACTTTTCCTCATCCTTAGCCTTGTCTATACCAATTCCCAGCACAAATATTCTGTCCTCTATTTCTACTTTATCCCAACAACCCACAAGTAATACTATGCATAGTATCAGTACTAGAACAAGCTTAAAAATCCTCATTTTTTCTCACCCCAAGCTTTCTTATTGCTGCGATCATAAGAGTCGCAATCGGCACTATATATATGAATATAGTGCTTACATATTTGAATATCCAATCTCCCCACTGATATAACTCTGCCAACCCCACAGGCTGTAGCGCCAAATAATAAATTATTATCATCAGGGGTAGAGCATATTGCTTTTGCTCCTTGGTATTAAATATCTTAGATAGTGAGTAAGTAACTATAAAGAAGCCTGTTATTATGGTTGTAAATACCGTAATAACCCATAGAGAGAGTATTATACCCTCAAGTCTTTCTATAAACAATCCCGGTATGCTAATATTTCTTATGTATAGAAGCAATGGCCATATAGCCTTGGTAACAGATTTTGCTCCAAAGGCACTTAATCCGATTATAGAAACCAGTGTGTATAAGCCTGTAACAAACATTAATCCCCATGCTACAGGCTTATAAGCCTTTTGTGGTTTTTCCATAAACCCGATATAAAATAGTATATATTCAATGCCTCTAAATGCGCGAGGTGCATGAGGAAGCATCCGTTGAAATTTTGTTACTATATCGCTTCCAACTGGAAGGAGATTTGATAAATCCACGTTTGGCAAGCCCGGTATCAACACAAGGAAAAAGGGTATGAACAAAATTGGGAAGGTTATTTCCACCAGTCTACTCACACTCTCAACTCCGCCCCTAACTACATATACACACACTAGTATAAGTGCAAATATTATAATCTCGCTGGGAGTACGTGGCAGTAAAAACATTTTTGCCACTTCTGTAAATTCCCTTACCTCGTAGGACAGATTCAGCATTATGTAGCAGGATACAAGAAAAACCAATAGCTTCCCAGGTATTACACCTATTATCTCTTGTATGTACTCAGGAAAAGTTTTTCCTGGGAACATACAGTTTAGCCTTATAAGCAAAAATGCAATAAAAATATGAGCTATTCCCATTACAGCCATGATCATCCAGCCATCATTGCCTCCAAATTTTGCCACTACATTAACAATATTAAAAACACTTACTCCTATTATTGTCATTATGACTATCATTGCAAGCTGATAGGGTGAAATATTATCATTATTTCTTATCATTCTGCTCTTCCCCATTTCCGTTTTCCCTATTGTTATCTTCTTGTTTTATTTTATCTCTGTTGTTTATCATTCTGATTTTGTCATTTGCAATACCTAAAGGTCTGTTTTTCATCATAAACATTGGCAATCTCACCATAGTGTCCTTTAAGTCACTGACTGTAAAGGATACAAACGGTGACAAATACGGTGTTCCAAAGCTTTTCAATCTAACCAAATGTCCCAGCATCAAAAGTAAAACTAGCACTATTCCATATAGACCTAAGAAGCCTGCTGCAAGTATGAGTAAAAATCTAAACAGCCTAAAAGCATGTGAAAATCCATAATCTGGTATGGAAAAAGAGGAAATTGCGGTAACTGCCACAATTATCACCATAATAGGACTTACTATTCCCGCCTCAACTGCTGCCTGCCCTATTACCAAACCGCCTACAATACCTACGACTCCCCCTATTAAGGTGGGCAGTCTTACACCTGCTTCTCTCAAAAGTTCAAAGGTAAGCTCCATAATAAGTGCCTCTATCACAGCAGGAAAAGGAACTCCCTCCCTGGCGGCAGCTATAGATAGCACCATCTTAGTAGGCATGATACCGGGGTGATAGGAGGTACCTGCTATATATAATGCAGGAGTTATAAGTGACAAAGTGCCTGCAATAAATCGCATTAATCTTAAAGTAGTTGCTGGAATCCATCTTATATAATGATCCTCAGCTGCGTGAAAAAAAGTGTTAAAGGTAGCAGGTACAATCAAGACAAATGGCGTATTGTCAACTAGTATTGCTACTTTACCCTGGTATAATTCAGATGCAACCTTATCCGGCCTTTCTGTTGCCTTTATTTGTGGAAACAGAGAATATGGGTTGTCTTCTATAAGCTCTTCTATGTATCCACTATCCAATATTGCATCTATATCTATGGTAGAAAGTCTTCTTTTAACCTCTAAAACAAGCTCAGGCTTTGCAATATCCTCTATATACATAATCCCTATGTCTGTAAAACTTCTTCTTCCAATTTGCATTTGTTTAAGCTTTAGCTTGGGGTCTCTTATCCGCCTCCTCACCAAGGCAGAGTTGAATCTATATGTCTCTGTAAACCCTTCTTTTGGCCCTCTTATTACTGCTTCAGTTGTAGGCTCCGATATTCCTCTGGCAGGCCAGCCCTTAGTACCTATTACTATTATATTGACAGTACCGTCAATAAGCATTACAGTATCTCCGGTAAGTATAGCCAGCACTGCATCATCTATGTTTCTTACTTCTTTTAGCTCAGGTGATGGTATCGATCCATAACGTACCAGTTTAAAAAGCTCATCCTTAAGCTCAGGTGCATCTGGAGGAATCTCTCTGGCATGGTACATCAAGTCAGCCAGTATGGAGTCATTTATAAAGGGCTTATCAACCAAACCGTCAGTAAATATCACTGTAAATTTCAGGTTCTGCTCTTTTCCTACTCTAAATTCCTTGTATATAACATCTTCACAATCTGTAAGTAAAAGCTTAATTTTTTCTACATTTTCATCAAGACTAGTAGTGCTTTCTATTTTATAGCTTTCATTTTTGGTCTTCTCAGCCATTTTTCTTCTTGTAAAAAGCCCCATAGATATACCTCCAAATCAGTTATTGCCCTTATATTCTGGAAACCACATAAAGCACAAAGGGTAGAATCAAGTACATAATACCCATAATCAAAGTAATTCTTGAATCGTTTTTGTGTTTCATTGCCTTAAAAATGGGGTAATCCCATAAAAGCAGAAACATTCCAATAGCTAAAATAACAAAAAATACTGTTATATCATAAAAATTCTTTATATTTTGTACTATTGCGTTTATCATTTCACCCACTCCCAAATCTGTTGCTGTACTCCTGTTATGCTATTTTTTGCAGAGAGAAGGTAATATATACATAAAATAATTCGGTGCAAATGCACCGAATTTTTTTATTGTATATATTATTTCGCATAAACTTATATTATAAATACTTTTCTACAAACTGGATATCACTTATTTTATCAACATCATTGCCTACTTCAGGATATTCTGATATTATAACTGCTCCCTTGATGCCAAGCAGCTTCTCACACTTTTTCTGCACTGCATTTATAGTAAGTATTCCTAACGCAAGTCTGAGTAAGAAGCCAAAGCCTAAGACCATTGCCATCTTTGCTGGACTCTTCCTGTATTCTAACATACTCTCTATAAAATCCTTGCATTTATCCTTAGCTGCCGGATTAAATAAGAAAATATTTCCTCCCGTGAACTGTCCCTCCCTCAGTCTGGCATAGGTACGCTTCACTTCAGGGTATTTCTTATCGTTTATCTTCTTATCAACTACAGAATAACATAAATCTGCCTTTGCATTTAGAGCTTTATTGATAAAGTCCTCTAAAGCCTCTACCGTCAGCATTGGGATGTCCGAAGTAGCTATCAACACCTGCTGTTCTTCCTTAAAATACTCCAAAGCCAGTAATCCATTAGTAACTATAGAATCTGTACTCTCAATAATGTAATCAACCTTACCTTCCAATATTGGAGTTAATAGCTCTTTAGGGCCTACAACTGCAATCTTCTCTATCATGCTCGAGTTTCTTAAGGTATCAATAATATACTCTATCATATATTTGTTTTTTAACCTTAATAATGCTTTGTTATGGATTTTAGCAGTAGCTTCATTCTGTTTAGTGTTGTCCGATACATCAGAATTTACCTTTTTATCCCCTGCAAGTACTATTACATTCATATATACTTCCCTCTTTCCATCTTTACTGTCCTACTATGTATACATATCTAAGTATTTTTGCTTTCCATCATTTCCAGTATCGCATTTTCAGTTGTCTCTATATGTTTTCTTGCTAATTTCTCTGCTTTGCTAATATCTCTGCTGGATATCGCTTCTACAATATCATAGTGTTCCCTTGAAGTTTTCTTTGATCTGTTTACCTTTTTAAGATACATCTCTCTAAACCGCTGCACCTGTTCTCGCAAATTATTATTGAGCTGTATCAATCTCTCATTTCTACTTGCCTTAAATATTGCTTCATGGAACTGACTATCCTGAAATATGAGTTCTTCTAAATTGCCATTTTCCAAAGCCTTATGGAACTTTAGTGCAATTAGTTCAAGCTCCTCAATTTCTTCCTCATTTATTCTTGTTACAGCGAGACCAGCGGCCATACCTTCCAATGCTGCTCTTATTTCCAGTACCTCCGTAAGATCCTTAACAGATAAATCAGCTACATAGGCACCCTTTCTAGGAAGCATTATGATCAGTCCTTCCAGTTCAAGCTTCCTGATAGCTTCTCTTATGGGCGTCCTACTGACTCCAAGCCGCTCAGCCATCTGTACCTCCATTAACCGCTCTCCAGGCTTTAGGCTTCCGGATATTATGGCATTCCGGATAGTTTCAAACACTACCTCTCTTAAGGGCTTATACTGATCTAATTTAATTTCAAACATATTATTGTCCATTATCCGTCCTCCCGTCAAAGGTCTTTACTACATATACTTCATTGACCAAGGTCTTAATATTATCATATGCACCATAAGCGGCTGACATGTCCGAAAATATCCCAAACACAGTGGATCCGCTTCCGCTCATGAGACTTCCTATGGCTCCATACTCGAAAAGCTTTTGCTTTAACTCCAAAATTATTGGATGCAGTTTCGTGGTTACAATCTCTAAAACATTTCCCATTTTGTTGCATATATCTATAAGATTTTGTTCTTCTATAGCCTTTATCATACCAGATATGTCAGGTCTCTCTATTATTTCATTGAGATTTAAGCTTTGATAGACCTCTTTTGTAGAGACTTCTACACTTGGCTTCGCCAGCAAAATATAACAATCTGGGATACTTTTTATAACAGTGAGCTTTTCTCCCAGTCCTTCAGCTAGACAGGTACCACCTTGAATGCAAAAGGGGACATCTGCTCCCAATCTCTCCCCTGCAGCTAAAAGCTCTGTCTTTGAAAGCCTTAAGTCCCAAGCCTTATTCAGAAGCTTAAGTACCGCTGCGGCATCTGTGCTACCGCCAGCCAGTCCTGCTGCTACAGGTATTTTTTTCTCTATATGAATATGTGCTCCTTTTTTCACATTGTATTTTGTGCATAAATAATGAGCCGCCTTATATGCTATGTTTGACTCATTTAGAGGTATCTTTGTTGAATTAGAAGTAATCTTTATACCTTCCAATTGACTTTTTATAGTGATAGTATCATAAAGATCAATAGTTTGCATTATCATTGATACGTTATGATAGCCATCTAATCTTTTACTTAGTACGTCCAGTGCAAGATTAATCTTTGCAGGAGCCTTGACTGTGTAAGCCATATTTTCACTCTCCAGCTTTTGTATATATATTTCATTGTATTACATTTTGTAAAAAAACAAAAGCGGAAGTTTTTACTCCAGCTTTACTTAATTTCTTCTTATCGTCATTATCTATATTACTCACTATAGTTACTCCACCTCTAGTCAGAAATGTCCTCTAAAATAGTTATTGACATATGTTGAAAACGAGGTATAATAAAAAACGAAATGGATATATGTCAATAACTAAAAGGAGAAGTGCGTATGCCAAGACCTAGGAAATATAGAAAAGTGTGCTGTTTGCCAGAGTGCAACCGGTTTGGGCCGCTAAACGCACCGATTAATCAAGCACATTTTATAACCATGACTGTTGATGAATATGAAACAATACGACTGATTGATTTAGAAGGTTTTATGCAGGAAGAATGTGCCCACCAAATGAATATCGCACGCACTACTGTCCAGGGTATTTATAACGAGGCGAGAAAGAAGCTTGCACAGTCTCTAGTAAATGGAAAATTGCTAAGGATTGAAGGTGGCGATTACAAACTTTGTGATGGTTTTGAAAAAACATGCGGTGGTGGAGCTTGCCACAGACGTAAATTCAACATAGATACTGTGTGATTTACTAATAATATTGTATATGTTTTTTGTGCATCAATCGTAAATCCAACATAACAAATAATATAAACATGAAGGAGAAAAAAAATGAGTGAGAATTGTAACCAAACTTGCAGCTCCTGCAGCGATGACTGCACTGAAAGAAAGGAAAATCCAACAGATTTTTCAGAAAAGCCACATGAGCTAAGCCATATCAAAAAAGTGATTGGTATTGTAAGTGGCAAAGGAGGCGTAGGCAAATCCCTAGTAACATCTTTGCTTGCAGTAATAATGAATAGAAGAGGTCATGATACTGCTATTTTAGATGCCGACGTTACAGGACCATCAATCCCTAAATCCTTTGGAATTAATCAAAAAGCTACAGCTGATGAAAATGGCTTATATCCTATTAAAACTAAAACAGGTATCAATATTATGTCAACTAACCTACTTCTTGAAAACGACACGGACCCAGTTATTTGGCGAGGTCCAATAATTGCTGGTACAGTCAAACAGTTCTGGACAGATGTAATATGGGGTGATGTAGACTACATGTTTATTGATATGCCCCCTGGTACAGGTGACGTACCGCTGACTGTATTTCAATCCATGAAAGTTGATGGAATCATAATCGTAACCTCCCCACAGGAATTAGTGTCAATGATAGTCTCTAAGGCGGTTAATATGGCTAAAATGATGAATATACCAATCATCGGATTAGTTGAAAACATGGCTTATTTCAAGTGCCCTGATTGTAACAAGGAATATAATATATTTGGAGATAGCCATATTGAGAAAATAGCTGATACGCATGATTTAAAGGTTCTTGCTAGGCTACCAATCGATCCTAAACTCGCAGCAGCTTGTGATAAGGGACTGATTGAACTTTTTGATGGAGACTGGCTTGATAGTATTGTACCGATTTTAGAACAGTCTTAAACTAGAGCATAGGGACAAATAAAGCGGGAGAATATTCTCCCGCTTTATTTATATTACTCTATTTACTTGCTCTTACATTCTTTAGTATCATTATCTGCATACCATGTGCTACCTTGCTTGGGTTTTCTATGTTGTTTAGCTTTACAAGTGCATCCACTGTTGTGTTGTATCTCTTAGCTATGCTCCAAAGCGTATCACCCTTTTGAACCAGGTATATTGTAACTGCAGGAATTCTGCTTTGATCAATAGCTATACCCTCTAGCTCTTCAACCTTTATTACAATCCTTTTATCCGTTTGCTTGTAAGCACTTGCCACTACACTCAGTACTACTCTTAATTCAATCATAGTGCTGTTCATAGGTGAGAAATTCAAGCTGTCAATATCGCATTTTACTTCACACTGCATACCAAGTCTAACTCCAGGTATATCAACATAATGTCTAAAAGGAATTTGCTCCTTCAAACTGCATGTAGGCTCGCCACTAAAGGATGACATGTATATGGCATCTGTCTCTAGCACACCCTCTACCAATACTCTGTCATCTAGTATTTTCATCTCATTTACTACCGGCGTAGCGTTTACATAACATACTTTCTCTATTTCAGGTTCTCCGTGTGGTATAGAGATGCTTTCTTTTATTACTGTATTTGAATGACCTTTGCCAACAAATTCATTCATCTTGACTACATCTTTGCTCATCTCAATCGCGTTTGAAGGACTATAAGCGTCAATAACGACCTCTTCCTCTGATTCTTTGTAAACCTTAGTGTTTACATTTATAATACCTTCTACTGTTAGTACCTTCTTTTCGCCTTCATCGTTTTCTGCTGCATCTATATAAAATAGTCCCGGAGTTGCTTCCGTTACACAATCCATATTCCTTTCTGCTGCAGGAACCTCTATGTATTGGTTAAAGGGTAGTTCAAACTCCATATAGTTTAGGGAATTCTCTTCATCGGCTGCAACATAAAACAGATTGATTCCCAGTACTCCTGAAAGTTCTATCTTGCCATCATATATCTTGTCATCCTTTAACATTACTTTATAGTCTGACTTCAATATCTTTTGAATTGCCGGTCTCTCAGGGGAAACTATCAGCTTCTCATTAATATTGTATTGATCCTTATTGTAGGATACTACTTGCTTAACCTTGCATGGCTCTCTAAGTATTTGAATATCTGACAGACCTCTTAAATCAGTAGCCAATTCTAGGTCAAACAGCTCCTCGACTCTACAGCCTAAATCCAATATAACTCTTATGTTTAGCTTCCTTGAGTTTATGATAGAGCATTCTACATGCTGTACAACCGCATTTACAAACTCCTTCATTTTAACTCTGGTACCTGGAATTTCTATAGCTTGTGAAAAATTCGCAGGGATTTCCATACTATTCATTGGCTTGCCATCCATATCTGCTTCATAGAGAATGTTAATCATTACCTGACCATTTACAAGCACTTTGTCTGATAGCACTTCGCAGTCCTTTACCATTACAGTTGCTGTTGGAGTAAGTACCTTGTATACATCAGGACTCACATCTGGTACATTTATATCTTCTTCAACTACAGTGCTGTATACGTTTTCTCCAACTATTTTGCAAACCTTTAAAGGGTTTCTTATTAGTTCAACTGGCATGAGATTCCCCCTCCTACATATAGTTTGTTTCTATAAATGTATATGAGACGAGATAAAAATTATGCTAAGTTTTTCAACAACGACAGGTCAAATCTTAAGCTTGATTCACAGTGATATTTTTATTTTATTTATGGTACAAGTTTGTTATTTTTTCGTGATTTTCTTAATATATATAACTAGCTCAAAAAAGGAGGTTTGCCGATGAAGAAAAAAGCAGCCTTGCCCAACAAGCTTCTTATTGCCCTAATATTAGGTATTCTTTTTGGTCTTATCGCCAATAAACTATTCTCAATTGAATTCAACAATATCCTCACAGAATGGATATTAAGCCCCATTGTAAATATTTTCTTAAGAGGAATTAAATTGATAGTCGTTCCACTAGTTCTCTGTTCTTTAATTTGTGGAATTGCTAGTATTGGGGATTCAAAGAAATTAGGAAGAATAGGCAGTAAAATTATGACTTATTATATACTTACCACTGCACTTGCAATTACACTAGCCCTGATATTTGCCAATATAATAAATCCTGGTTTAAACCTAAATCTTACTTTATCTACGGAGTATAAAGCAGCAGAGATACCATTTTTCATGGATGTACTAGTAAATATAATTCCCACGAATCCGATTGAAGCTTTAGTAAAAGGAGAAATGCTTCATATAATTGTATTTGCATTAATTTTCGGAGTCGCAATCAGAATGATTGGTAAACCTGTTAAGCCATTACTAAACATCATAAGTCAGACAAATGATATTATGATTAAGATACTTGATATTGTACTTCTTACAGCTCCTTTTGGAGTTTTTGCACTAATTTCTAGGTTAATAATAGTACAAGGTCTTGACGTATTACTTCCAATGCTTAAATATGTCATAACAATACTTTTAGTTCTCTTATCGCAAATACTACTTACATATGGTTTTGCTCTTAAAGTATTTGGTAAAGTAAATCCGACAAGCTTTTTCAAGAAATATTGGCCGGTAATGGTTGTTGCTTTTAGTACCTCTAGTAGCAATGCAACCATCCCTGTAAGCTTAGATACCTGTCAAAAGAAGCTTGGTGTGTCAAAAGCTGTATCCAGCTTTACAATACCGCTAGGTGCAGCTGTCAATATTGATGGTACTGCTATAATGCAAGGCGTTGCTTCTATATTTATTGCACAGATTTTTGGAATAGAGCTTTGCTTTGCAGAGCAGCTCATGATAATTTTTGCAGCTGTATTAGCTTCTATCGGTACTGCCGCCGTGCCAGGTGCAGGCATTATTACTCTAGCAATAATACTGCAACAGGTGGGAGTCCCGATAGAGGGTATCGCTATGATACTTTCTGTAGATAGAATATTAGATATGTTCCAAACAGTAGTCAATGTAACAGGTGATGCAGTTGGAACTGTAATAATTGCAAACAGTGAAAGAGAATTGGAGCTGGAGGTATATAATGCATAAAAAAAAATGCGTGGAGCAATTCCACGCATGAGAGTTTTTATTATTCGTTCATTAATCCAGTTACTTCAAATATCTTAAATAACAAACTTACCACTATGGCAAGCACTGTAGCTAATGCCATACCTGTAAGCTGTACAGTACCTATTTGTATGTGCGTTCCACTCAAACCTATAATCAGCACTACAGATGTAAGCACTAGATTCTTTGGCTTGCTGTAGTCTACCTTTGACTCTACCAACATTCTCAAGCCCGAAGCTGCTATAGTACCAAACAATAGCAGTGAAACTCCACCCATTACAGGTGTTGGTATAGTCTGTATTGCCGCAGACAGCTTACCAAAGAAGGATATTATTATAGATATTACAGCCGCTCCGCCAATTACCCATACACTGTAAACCTTTGTTATTGCCATAACTCCAATGTTTTCACCGTAGGTAGTTGTAGGCACTGAGCCTAAAAGTCCTGATAGAGTAGTAGAAAGACCGTCACCTAGCATTGAACGATGCAAGCCAGGGTCCTTAGTCAAATCTCTGCCTACTATATTACTTGTTACTATCAAATGACCTATATGTTCTGCCACAACTACTAAGGAAGCAGGCAGTATTGTTAAAATAGCTGTTGAATTAAACACAGGCTTATAAAAAGTCGGTATCTCAAAAATCCCAGCTTGCCCTATAGCTCCAAAGTTTACAAAGCCTACTAATACAGCAACTAAGTAACCCCCTACTATACCTACAAGTATTGGGATGATACCTAGGAAGCCTCTAAATATTACCGTGCCTATTACAACTATTGTCAGAGTTACTATAGCAATCAGAAGCACCTTCGGATTCATATATAAGTCAGGGTTGTTAGTGTCAAACACAAGCCCTGCCATCTTTGCAGCCGTTGGAGCAAGCTCTAACCCTATAATTGCAACAATAGCACCCATTGCCGCAGGAGGGAATACTACATCAATCCACTTTACACCCGCATATTTGACAATAAGTGCTATCATCATAAACACTATTCCTGATACAACAAACCCGCCAAGGGCTGCACTATAGCCTTGAGATGCTAATATTACAAAGGTCGGAGATAGGAATGCAAAACTGGAACCAAGAAATGCAGGAATCTTACCCTTTGTGATGAAAATAAACAGTAGTGTACCGATACCGTTCATAAGAAGTACAGTGGAAGGTTCAATCTTAAAAAGTATGGGGACTAAAACTGATGCTCCAAACATTGCAAATAGATGTTGAAAGCTAAGTGGTATGCTTTGCAGCAAAGGTGGTCTTTCTTCAACTTGAATTATTCTTTTACTCATTGTGTTTCCCCTTTCAATTTTTTTATCTTTGATAGTTTAACATTAAATTTACATCTTGTCTCTACGATTTTAAAAATAATAAAATTATATTTTTGGGGGATTAACATTAACTAAAAGTATTGTAATATTATACCTTAAGGCTAGTCCTTAAAAAAATTCCATCGATTTTACTCGATGGAATTTTTATTATAATGTTATTACTGTACCGGCTTTGCCTTCTACAGCATCTACAGCTTTGTAAAGAGAAGTGATTATTGCTTTCTTGCCTGGATTTGCTTTTGCAAACATTACAGCTGCTTGAATCTTAGGAAGCATGCTTCCTGGTGCAAAATGTCCTTCTTCTATGTACTTCTCTGCTTCAGCAACTGTAATGTTGCTTAAGTCCTTTTGATCCGGCTTTTTAAAGTTTAGAGATACTTTCTCAACCTCTGTAAGTATCATAAGTATATCTGCATTTATATCCTCCGAAAGCCTTTCTGCTGCTAAGTCCTTATCTATAACAGCAGCGACGCCCTCTAAGGTTCCATCTTCTTTTTCTATTACAGGGATGCCACCACCACCAGCCGTAATAACAATGGTTGTGTCAAACAACTCTTCAACCGCTGAAATCTCAACTATTCTCTTTGGTATTGGTGATGCAACTACTCTTCTCCAGCCTCTACCTGCATCTTCTTTAACAGAGAAGCCTTTTTCTGTTTCCAGCTTCCTTGCTGCTTCTTCAGTGTAAAAGGGTCCGATAGGCTTTGTTGGTTTTTGGAAGGCAGGGTCATTCTTATCCACAACAACCTGTGTTATCAAGGCTACAACAGGTGTTTTCTTACCCCTCTTTTGAAGTGCAAATCTCAAGGCTTGTTGAATATGATAGCCTATATAGCCCTGACTCATAGCTCCACAAACGTCAAAAGGCATAGCAGGAGTCACTTCTGCTGCCGCTTCAGATGCAAGCACTATTCTTCCTACCTGTGGTCCATTTCCATGAACTATAGCAAGCTCATAGCCTCTTACACTTAGCTCTGCTAAGAATTCAACTGTCTTTGCTACTACCTTCAACTGAGATTCTGCTGTAGGAGGAAGACTTTTTTCTTCTAGGGCATTGCCGCCTAAAGCTACCACTAATCTTATAGCTTTACTCATTTATACGTTCCCCTTTCAAATCCTAGTTCATTAATCTGTATATAATATTTATATATAATTTATTAAATAAAAATCGGGTGACTCATTTATGAGAAAACTCATATTTGAGCCACCCTCTTATATATCTTTATTTATACAATTACAGAGTAGCTACCATTATCGCTTTGATAGTGTGCATTCTGTTTTCGGCTTCATCAAATGCAACGCAGTGTCTGCTTCTGAATACTTCGTCTGTTACTTCTCTAATATCGAAGCCCTTATCCATCCATTCCTTAGCCATCTTTGTTTCAAAATCGTGGAATGCCGGCAAGCAGTGCATGAATATTACGTCAGGATTGCCTGTCTTTTGCATAAGCTCCATTGTAACCTTAAATGGAGTAAGAAGCTTTACTCTTGAAGGAATTTGCTCTTCTTCTCCCATGGAAGCCCAAACGTCTGAGTAAATCACGTCAGCACCCTTTACTGATGCTGCATCAGAAGAGAACTCTATAATAGCTCCTGTTTCTTTAGCTACTGCTTGAACTCTATCCATTACCTCTTGACTAGGAGCAAGCTCCTTTGGTCCAAAGGCTACAAAGTGCATACCCATCTTTGCACAGCCATACATCCATGCATATGACATGTTGTTTCTTGTATCACCAGCAAATACTACCTTAACCTTGTTAAGTGGCTTTGCTACATGCTCTTCTATTGTAAGCATATCTGCAAGTATTTGTGTTGGATGATCAACGTCTGTAAGACCATTCCATACAGGTACTTTAGAAAACTTTGCAAGATCTTCAACTACTGATTGCTTATAACCTCTGTACTCGATACCATCATAAAATCTGCCAAGAACCTTTGCTGTATCTTCTAAAGATTCTTTTTTTCCCATTTGTGAGCTGTTTTGATCTAAGTAGGTTATGTGTGCACCTTCTTCAAGAGCTCCAACTTCAAAAGCACATCTTGTTCTAGTGGATGTCTTTTCAAATAATAGTACTATGTTTTTGCCCTTTAATAAATAGTTTACTATACCTGCTCTCTTCTTTGCCTTAAGGTCATGTGAAAGATCAAGCATATATCTAATTTCTGATGGTGTAAAATCCATCAATGTTAGAAAACTTTTTCCCTTTAAATTAACTGCCATATAAATATCTCTCCTTTAAATTTTATATTTTATTTTATATTTATAAATCTTCTCTTACTAAAGGCATACTCATACATCTCGGACCGCCTCTGCCTCTTACAAGCTCTGATCCTTCAATCTCTAGAACCTCTATGCCATGTTTTCTAAGAACCTCGTTTGAGGCTTCATTTCTACTATATGTAACAACAACCCCAGGTGAAATAGCCAGAGTGTTGGTACTGTCGTTCCATTGTTCTCTTGCAGCTGTTACAGGGTCTCCACCGCCGCTTTGAATAAGATCAACAGCAGGCAGCTTCAAGCTTTTTTTTAGGGTTTTTACCAAGTCTTCTTCTATTGTAACCTTTATACCCTTTGAACCGTTCGGGGTAAGTTTAAAAACTCTTACCTTATCTTGTATTCCAGGATATATAGTAAACTTATCATAGTCAATCATTGTAAATACTGTATCAAGATGCATAAAAGCCCTCAGTGGCGGTATCTGTACCGCCAAAATCTCTTTAAAGCCGTTCTCAGCATTAAATAGGTTTCTTGCAAGTCTTTCTATACCGTTAGCTGATGTTCTTTGGCTGCAGCCAATAGCAGCAATATCCTTATTCAGTACCAGCATATCTCCCCCCTCCATACTGTGAGGGATAGAATAATCGTACCACATTTGCGGTTTATCTTTCTTAAAGAGAGAATTGTATTTATATATGTACTTTATTAACATAGGCTCTCTTCTACGAGCATCAGTAAACATTGAATTTATGCTTATGCCATTTCCCATAACTGATGCAGGGTCTCTCATAAAGTATAGATTAGGTATCGGATTTATATATAATGGATACTCACTATGAACATAATCAGTCAGGCTTAACTCCCTCTTCATATTAGGTACATCTTTTTTACTTAAACCTGAGATTGCCACTTCTGCAATTTCTTTTGAACTTAAATTAATGATGTACTCAAACAACACATCATTAAGCTCTTGCGTATTCTCTATACAATAGGAAAGCAATTCCTTGACAAACACTTTCTTTACTTCTGCATCTTCAAGTACCTCAGAAAGTAACTCTTCAACATAATAAACCTTGGTGCCACGCTGGCGAAGACCTTCTGCAAACTCATCATGCTCAATTCTCATCTTTTTTAGCCATGGAATATCATCAAATAGGAGCTGACTCAAATAGTCTGGTGTAAGCTTCTCCAACTCCTTATTAGGTTTATGAAGCAATACCGCCTTAAGCTTGCCAATTTCTGATTTCACATTTAAAAAAGAGGCTTTGCTATCTGCGCACATAAATAGTCTCCTTCCCTTATTTTCTAAACATAATTAGTATATCCTTTAGTCCAGTATTGTACAAGTGTTAAAATCATTGACTTTAAGGCATTTGTAAAATGCTGTAAATAGATGCATATTAATTCACCAATTACCATTTATTATATTGTTCAATGATAAAAAATAATTATACATTAGATGCTCATAAAACTAATAAAGTTTAACCACATGGATATACATATTTATGAGCACAATGTATAAAATCTTATTCTATAGCATAAAAATTTTTGTTAAAAAATATTCAATCTAACAATGCAAAAAAAATAAAAGGAGAACCGGTAGGCCCTCGTTTTATGTGTCTGGTATTATTTAATAATATATCACATACATCCTATTTTTATATTATCTTTACAAGCGAACAATTCAATTGATTTTGTTAATATATCAGAGTAGCTGTATGATACAGTTCTGCCAAAATCCTCAGGAACCTCGGCGTCTATTCTTATAACAAATATGCTAGGATATGTCTTCTCAATAATACCTTCTTTTATGCTGATTTTCTTTCTACCTTTATTAGCCTTTAGCACAACTCTTTCCCCTACATAGCTGTCTACATTACTTCTTATGAGGGATAGGGTATTCTTTGTAGCCATAAAACCACCTTCCTTCCCAACATATTAGATTTTATCATATCATATATTATATGTCAAATAAATTAAAATATTATATCAAATTTTCATTTTATTAGTCAATTACTTATTCTTACATTTTTATGTTAATTTGATAACTTTCTTTGTTTGTATCATTATCTATCGTTGTGACGCAACGGTTCCACGTCTTAATGTCATTTAAAAATATATTTTTTAAAAAAATAAAAAAAATTTGTAAAAGGGTTTTTTTAATACTCTTGACGGTTTTTATTAGAATTGTGGTAATATATATTAGGAGATATTTGTGTTAATACTGCATAATATATTCAAATATGCAGAAATTTTCAAAAATCTAGGAGGGATTTAATGATTGACAACTATAATGTCGCTAAAGCGATGACTATCAAGTTAAGCAATGAGCTGCCAGCTATGCCTGAGTTTCAATCAGACATTAGAAGAGCTCCAAATAGAGGCTTCAGATTGACCCAAGCACAAACTGAAATAGCCCTGAAGAATGCATTAAGGTATGTCCCGGAGGAGCTGCATGAAACTTTAGCTCCTGAGTTCTTGGATGAACTTGTAAAATACGGACGAGTGTATGCATACAGATATCGTCCTCAAGGCAGAATCTATGGGAACCCAATAAATGACTATAAAGGAAGCTGCATTGAGGGAAAAGCTTTTCAGGTTATGATAGACAACAATCTAGACTTTGAAATTGCTTTATATCCTTATGAATTAGTTACATATGGAGAAACAGGTCATGTATGCCAGAACTGGCTGCAATACAGACTTATAAAAAAATATCTAGAGGTAATGACAGAGCATCAAACTCTAGTGCTAGAGTCAGGTCACCCTCTCGGTTTGTTCCCATCGAAGCCTGATGCACCTAGAGTTATAATTACAAATGCTCTTATGATAGGTATGTTTGACAACCAACAGGATTGGGAAGTAGCTGAACAAATGGGAGTCGCTAACTACGGTCAAATGACTGCTGGGGGCTGGATGTACATAGGACCTCAAGGCATAGTACATGGTACCTTCAACACCATTCTTACAGCAGGCAGGCTTAAGCTTAACATACCAAGCGATCAGGATCTTAGTGGAAGATTATTTGTCACCTCCGGCTTGGGCGGCATGAGTGGTGCACAGCCAAAGGCTATAGAAATCGCTAATGGCGTAGGTATTATAGCTGAGGTTGATTACTCAAGAATTAAGACTAGGTATGATCAAGGCTGGGTAGCAAAAATTTCAACAGATTTAAAGGAAGTTTTTGATACTGCTAAGGAATTCATGGAGAAAAAGAAGACTATCTCAATTGCATATCATGGTAACATAGTTGATTTACTTCAATATGCAGTTAATAATAATATAAAAATAGAGTTGCTTTCTGATCAGACCTCTTGCCATGTAGCATACGATGGAGGCTACTGTCCTCAAGGCATAACCTTTGAGGATAGAACAAACCTGCTTTCAACAGACAGAGAGAAATTCAAGCAATTGGTGGATAAATCACTTAGAAAGCACTTTGAACTAATAAAGACCCTAGTAGAAAGAGGCTCCTATTTCTTTGACTACGGTAATTCCTTTATGAAGGCTGTGTATGATGCGGGCGTTAAGGAAATATCTAAGAATGGAATAGATGAGAAGGATGGCTTCATATTCCCATCCTATGTTGAAGACCTAATGGGTCCTGAGCTTTTCGATTATGGTTATGGACCTTTCAGATGGGTTTGCTTAAGCGGTAAGGATGAAGACCTTGACAAAACTGACAAAGCAGCTATGGATTGTATTGACCCAGACAGACGCGGTCAGGATAGAGATAATTATATTTGGATTAGAGATGCAAAAAAGAATAAGCTGGTAGTTGGAACTAAAGCAAGAATATTATATCAGGATGCTGAGGGCAGAACTAGAATTGCTCTCAAGTTCAACGAATTGATTCGCAAGGGTGAGATAGGTCCTGTAATGCTTGGCAGGGATCATCATGACGTAAGCGGAACTGATTCTCCATTTAGAGAGACTTCTAATATAAAAGATGGAAGTAATGTTATGGCAGATATGGCTACTCAATGTTTCGCTGGCAATGCTGCAAGAGGCATGAGCTTAATAGCTCTTCACAATGGCGGTGGTGTTGGTATCGGAAAGTCCATTAACGGAGGCTTCGGTCTTGTGTTGGATGGCAGTGAAAGAATTGACAATATAATTAAATCTGCCATGATGTGGGATGTAATGGGCGGTGTTGCAAGACGCTCATGGGCAAGAAATTCTCACTCCATAGAAACCTGTGTAGAGTACAACAATAACTATACAGGAGCTGGACATATTACTATCCCATACATTCCAAAGGAAGATTTGATAAAGAATTTGGTTGCAGAGGTATTCAAAAAATAGTATTAAATTATACACGAAAAACGTTTGAGGAGGCTTATAATGTTTAACAAAATAATAGAATGTGTTCCTAACTTCAGTGAAGGCAGGAACATGGATGTAATCGAGAAGATTGTTGCTCCCTTTATTAAGACAGAGGGCTGCAAGCTGCTTGACTACAGTGCAGATAAGGATCATAACAGAGTGGTTGTAACTGTTATAGGAGAGCCAGAGGCTGTTAAAAAGGCAATGGTTGAGGCAGCAGGCATAGCTATAGAAAACATCAACATGAACATTCATCATGGTGAACACCCAAGAATGGGAGCAATAGATGTTGTTCCTTTCATCCCTATAAAGAACGTTACTATGGAAGAAGCAATAGCTCTTTCCAAGGAGGTTGCAGAAGAAATAGCAAGTAAGTACAATCTGCCAATATACCTCTATGAAAAGGCTGCATCTAGTCCAAAAAGAGAAAATCTTGCAAATATTCGTAAGGGCGAGTATGAAGGCTTCAAGGAAAAGATAAAGGAGCCTGAGTGGAAACCTGACTTCGGACCAGCTGAGCAGCATCCAACAGCAGGAGCTACGGTAGTAGGTGCAAGAATGCCTCTTGTAGCCTTCAACATCAATCTTGCCACAAATGATATTGAAATAGCCAACAAGATTTCAAAGTGCATCAGACATATATCTGGTGGCTTTAGATTTACAAAGGCTATGGGCGTTGATTTGAAGGAAAGAGGGATAGTGCAGGTATCTATCAATATGACAGACTTTACAAAAACTGCACTTTATAGAGTGTTTGAAACAGTAAAGTTTGAAGCAGCACGCTATGGAATAAATGTTGTAGGTAGTGAGATAATAGGTCTAACTCCCATGGAAGCCCTGGTGGATACTGCTTCATACTATCTAAGACTAGAAAATTTCAGCATGAATCAGGTGTTAGAAAATAGAATATTGGAATAAAATAAAGGCAGGCAGGGATGACCTGCGTGTCATCTCGCATAATTTAAACCTGAAAGGAGAACCTACATGAAGTCAGATATAGAAATAGCTCAACAGTCCACAATGCTGCCTATAAATGAGGTGGCAGTAAAGCTTGGTATACAAGCTGATGAGGTGGAAAACTACGGTAAATATAAGGCTAAAATAAGCTATGACATATGGAAGAGGCTTGAAAATAAGAAAGATGGAAAGCTAATACTGGTTACAGCTATCAATCCCACTCCTGCTGGAGAGGGAAAGTCCACAACTACAGTAGGCTTAGGTGATGCTCTTAGGAAAATAGGAAAAAATGCCTGCATAGCACTTAGGGAGCCATCTTTAGGCCCTGTATTTGGTGTAAAGGGTGGTGCTGCCGGCGGTGGATATGCACAAGTAGTGCCTATGGAGGATATAAACCTTCATTTCACTGGAGATATGCACGCAATAACTGCAGCAAACAACTTATTGTCCGCTGCAATAGATAATCATATAAATCATGGAAATGCTTTGAATATTGATCCTAGACAAATCGTTTGGAAGCGTGTAATGGACATGAACGACAGAGCCTTAAGAGATATTGTAGTAGGTCTGGGCGGAAAAGCTAATGGCTTTGTAAGAGAAGAGGGCTTTATGATAACCGTTGCTTCTGAAGTTATGGCTATACTTTGTCTTTCTAACGGTTTGATGGATCTTAAAGAAAGATTAAGCAGAATAGTTTTTGCTTACGATTACAGCAACAATCCTCTAACTGTTTCACAGTTAAAGGTACAAGGAGCTATGACACTGCTTCTTAAGGATGCAATAAAGCCAAACTTGGTACAGACCTTAGAGAACACACCCGCATTTATACATGGTGGACCTTTTGCTAATATTGCTCATGGTTGTAACAGCATAATGGCTACTAAGCTGGGACTTAAGCTGGCTGATTATCTGGTAACGGAAGCAGGTTTTGGTGCTGACCTAGGTGCAGAGAAATTTATGAACATCAAGTGCCGATTAGGTGAATTAGCACCTTCTGCAGTTGTTATAGTAGCAACTATTAGAGCACTTAAGATGCACGGTGGGGTAGCAAAGACAGAGCTTACAATAGAAAATCTTGAAGCCTTAAACAAAGGCTTTGCAAATTTAGAGAAACAAATAGAAAACGTAAGCAAATTCGGCGTACCTGTGGTAATTGCAATAAATAAATTTGTAACTGATACAGACGCAGAAGTAGCACTGGTACAAGAATATTGCAAAAATCTTGGTGTTGAATCTTCACTTTGCGAGGTATGGGAAAAGGGCGGTCAAGGCGGCGAAGACCTTGCACGCAAGGTAGTGACAGCAGCAGAAAAAACTAGTGAATTCCGATTCCTATATGATGAAAAAGATAGTATAAAGAATAAGATAAGCAAAATAGCTAAGGAAATATATGGTGCTGATAATGTATTATTTGCTCCAAAAGCAACTAAGGAAATCAAAAAGCTGGAAGATCTAGGCTTAGATAAGCATCCAATATGCATGGCTAAAACTCAATACTCTTTATCTGATAATCCAAATCTTCTAGGCAGACCTACAGGTTTTGATATTACTGTTAAGGAAGTAAGAGTATCCGCAGGAGCAGGCTTCATAGTCGCTCTCACAGGAGACATTATGATAATGCCAGGACTGCCAAAGATTCCTTCAGCAGAAAAAATCGATATAGATGAAAACGGAGTAATTTCTGGATTGTTTTAGAAATTATGAAAGGCATGTGTCAGCACATGCCTTTTTTTTTGGCAGATATTCTAACATAGTAAATGTCCATTCTATTATAGTAATTAAAAATTTCTTAATTACTATATTTTTTGTATAATTTTATTGTATAATGTAAAGAAACGACTGATAATTTTCTCTATATTTTGCGTTAAAAGGACAATAATGTATATTTTTCGACATATGAATCAAGAAATTATTTTACATATTTAGAATTGTATGTAAATCGTTTACTGCAAAACATATAACATATACGTTTCAAAATATTTTAGGATGTGATACAAAATGGAGTTAGTGAACAATAGATATAGAATTATTAAGAATTTAAATCAAAATAGATTAGTATCAACCTATTTAGTTTCCGACATGTGGGATGAATATAAAGAAATACAATTAAATATATTAAATTCTGAGTTCATACCTAATTCACTAATAGAATTTTATTCAAATGAATTTATAGGTCTGATAAATCTTAATAATGAAAATATAGTTAAGAATTACAATTTTAATATAATTTCACGTACTGATAACAAAAGAAGCTCCGAGGAACATTATTTTTACACCTGTGAATATGTTGAAAATTTGCATGGTTTATTAGAACATATTGAGACCATGAATTCCTTTCAGATTATGGACGTTTTTATAGAGCTATGCAAAGCTGTGAACTATCTTCATATGAAGGGGTATATTTATGGAGCATTAAATTTTAACAATATAATGCTTGTAGAAAGTAATGATTGTTATAAGATAATACTTAAAGATATTGCTACAGTAGAGTTAGAGAAGAATTTTTCCATAAGTGATAAAAATGATGACTCATATTTTATATCACCAAAGGTATTATCCGGCGAGAAGCCAAGTATAGAATCTGATATATATTCACTGGGAGTTTTATTATTAACCATGCTTAGAAAGCAAAACTATAAATTAAGTCCTAAGGAAGAACTAACCATGTTTATGCAAAAGTTAAAAAGTAATAAGAACATAGACTACAGCAGTGACGAGGTTGATTTCCTTAACAAATTGCTCCCTATTATTAATAAGCTTATTATGTCTAACGAGGTCTATCCATTTAGCTATTTATACGAGTTTATTGATAAACTGAATAAATACTTAAATAGAGACTATAAAATTCTTTCTATGGAAGAATTTGAAAGACTGAATTTTCACGCTAAAATAATCGCAAGAGAAGATGAAACTAATAATATTTTGACCTCCTACGAACTCATGATTAGGTACAAGCCTGTAAAAAAGATATTTTTGGTGCAAGGAGATACAGGAACAGGTAAGACTCGATTCTTAGAGGAAATAGAATTTTTACTTGAGCTAAAAAACGCAAATGTTTTTTCAAGCTTTAGCTTAAGTGATTTAAAGGATAACAGCAATAAAATGTGGGTTGATGTTCTTAGAAAATTAATTTTAGAATCAGATGCCGAAACTATTGAGAAATATGAATCAGAGCTTATGAGATTTTTCCCTGAAATAGGTGATAGAAAAAGTACTATTCCTACTGAATACTTGAAGGAAGAAACTACAAAATATAGACTACTAAATAGAATAGCTGGTTTTATAAGTGATAGTATAAGGGGCAAGCCCGTTATTATTATAATAGATAATATACACTTTGCAAACGAATTTACAATTGATACCTTAACTTACTTGTATACTGAGGTTATAAAAGATAAAAATATTATTTTGATATTTTCCTATAGAGACGGAGAAGCTTCCAATAATCCTAAGTTTTTGGAGTTTATAAGTAATATAAAACCACGAAAAGATTCTGATACTATTTATATGAAAAACCTCGATGTAGAACAATCAAGTCAAATGATAAAAAATATGCTATCTATGCCTACTAACCCTTTAATGCTAGCGACGAGAATATATTCTCAGTCCTATGGTAATCCACTTTTCATAAGTGAGATAATTAAGGATTTATATAATCGTAAAATAATATTTGTTGATAGTAAGATTGGAAAATGGAGTATTGATGTTCCAGAGGATAGTGATTATAAGCTATTAACACTTCCTAATAACATTGAACAAGCTGTATTAAACCAAATAAAGGATTCTGATAATATTAGTGATGAAATCATAAAAGTGATTTCGATTTATAATAATCCTGTATCAATAGCAGATTTACCTAGATTTATAGATATCCCCCTTACAAAATTAGAAAACGCAGTTCAAAAGCTGGTTGACAAGGGGACCTTATGCAGAAAAATAGAGGATAGTGGTTATGTTTACGATTTTAACAATAAGGTTTTAAAGGATATTGTATATGAAAGAATAAGCAGTGACGAAAAAATTAAAAAACATAGAATAGCCTCTGAAATACTCGAAGTGGAAAAACATGTAAATATAGCTGTTAATATGGATGAGTTGATATTCCATTTAGAAAAAGCGAGTGTCAGAGAAAAAGTAAAAGAATACTGCATAGAAAACGCCAAGAAAATGCATACATTAAAGGATAATAAGTCCGAAATCAAGAATCTGGAAAAGGCTCTTTCTATGGTAGATAATAAGATTGAAAAAACTGGATTATTGATACAAATAGGACTTTTAAATTTTGAAGCTGGTTATGATAATTTAGCAATAGAATATTTCACTAAGGCAGAAAAATTAACCAAAATAACAAAAAATAATAGAAATATGTTAGATTTGTACTTAAGTTTTTCCGAAATACTGTTAAGCCAGAATAGAGTAAATAAAGCTCTCAAATATTTAGAAAAAGCAGAAAAAATATTAGAGAGCTATGGCAATACAGAAGACCGTTTTGAGTATAAGCGTATTAAAGTATTATTGCTGCTTATTAGAGATTCCTCCGAGGAAAGTACCTCGTTATGCTTAGAATTACTTAATGAATGTAGTGATGAGTATGCAAAGACAAAGGGAAATGCTTATAGACTCTTAGCCTTTATGTATTCTAGAGTAGGTAGAATTGAGGAAGCACTTGAGCTATATAAAAAAGGAGTTAAGCTGCTGGAGGTCGCTGGTTATACAAGAGGTATCTTATATGCCTTAAATAATATCGGCGGTATTTATACTGACTTTTATCAAGACTCAGAGAAGGCTTTAAAATATTTTATCAAAGTTAAAAACTTAAGTGAAGAGTATGGCTTATTGTCAAGTGAAATATTAGGATTAATAAATATCGCAGTTATTTATAGTATCAAATTTAATTACCAAGCTGCCTATGATTATTTTAAGCTTGCACTAGACAAAACAGTAGAAATTGATTTCTCTAATAAGACCTTTTTTCTTTATAATGCTTTGATCTTTGTCTGTCTTGATATGGACAATTATTCTGAAGCATTTCATTACCATAATTTATGTCAAAAAATGTTTGAAAAATCCTCGATTCAAGGATTAGATATTGTTGAATTTTACAAATCTAGTGCAAATTTATATGAAATCTTTGGTGATTTTAAAAAATCAGAAGAATATGTCTCCAAAGCAGTGAAATATTATAAGAATGATACATCTATATCTAAAGTTGATTTGATAATACAGAACAATATTAATAAATTGAGATTCAGTGATGAAGGTACATATAACTCAAATATTAAGAGAATCCTTGCTAACTGTGAAAAATTTGTTTCAGCTGAATCTAAAATTAGCTCTTTAAGTAATGCAGCAGATGTTCTCAGCACAAAGAAAGATTATAAAAACGCAAAAAAAATGCTTCTTGAGGCAGAGAAATCTATGTCAGCCTCGATTCATGGTATAGTTAAGGCTAGATATTATTATGCAAAAGGGCTTATTGAAACAGAAGAAGACTGTGTAGCAGTACTATTAAAGGGCTTGAAATTAGCCAAAAATGCAAAGAATAAAAAGCTTATTGCAAAAATTACCACACAGCTTGGAAACTACTATTTTTCAAAGGGAAATTACTATTATTCCGCAAATTACTACATTGAAGCTTGTGAATTATTAAAAAATCTTATATATCAAGTTCCAGATGATTATAAGCTAGTCTATATTAACAATTATAAGCTTGCTAGTGTCTTTTATAGAATTAAATATATCAAAGATATTTTATCAGGGACAGAGGAAAGCAACCTTCAAGAACTTGAAGTAGAATCCTTTTCAGAGCTATATGATTTACTAAAAACTGATGAAGCAAGCAGTTTTATGGAGAATAAGGATTTTATCCACTCTATAAGTGAGCTTTATATATCTAACCTGTCAAAAAGTATAATTAGCGAAGAGGCTATCCTAAGCAACATAACCAGTGATGCTATTAAGAATATCGAATTGGTAATAAAATATCTGGCTACGTCAACCTTATCGACAAGAGGACTGGTAGTTATAGAGGAACAGCGACAGGATCTAAGCGTAATCTCTTCTATTAACGAGAACTATAACCTCCCATCAAACAGATATATATTTGATAGGGCGAAGGCCTCAATGGAGCCAATTTTACTATCTAAAAAATCGATAAAAAATGAAAGTGACATTAACTTATTGTCAGAGGATATATATGCCTGCTTATGTATTCCTATTACCACTAATTATCCACAGAATAGTATAAGGGTTAAAGAGGAAAAAGGGAAAACTCTAAATTCCAGGAATAATATTATAGGTTACTTATACTTGGAATCAGATAGAATATTGAATAATTTTACTGACGAAGGACTTAAAAAATGTATTAAGCTCTGTAACTTTTTAGCATTGCTAATAGAAAAGCATCAATTGACTCTAGCAGCCTCCATTGACAAGCTTACTGGTGCATTAACAAGAAAATACCTAGAGGATACCCTTAGTAGTGTAATGGAGAAATCAAGCAGCTATGGAGAAGCCTTCGGCATAATAATGTATGACCTTGACAAATTTAAAAATATTAATGATAGATTTGGACATCAGACAGGTGATGAGATTCTGCGACGAGTATCAAGAGTTATAATGGATAATATTAGCAGAGACGATTACCTCGGTCGTTATGGAGGAGAGGAATTTATAGTCATCCTTCCAGGTAAAGGCATTGATGAGACATTAATTATTGCTGATGAATTAAGGAAAAAGGTTCAGTTTGAAAGTATGCTCACAAATAAGGCTGGTGTCACAGTAAGTATGGGAGTAGTTTCCTATCCGGCTCATGGACAAATAGTGAAGGAGCTTGTAGAAAAGGCAGATCAAGCTCTATATGCAGCTAAGGAAAGTGGTAGAAATCGATGCCAGGCTTGGGACAGCGAATTTATAAACAAGGCTAAGCCAACAAATACTCTAAGTGGAATTATTTCTGGCGATTCAGTACAGGATTCTAGAAACATACTTGCACTTGTTGAGCTTATTCAAATTGTTAATAAGAATATTACTAAGAAGGAAAAAATCTATAACTTCTTAGGAAGAATGATAGAAATCATAGAAGCTCAATTAGGTACATTAATATTGATTGAAAACGAAAAAATCCTTGAAGTCTTCGGAAGAAAATCTAAGGAAGAGAAATGTACGCAGAATATTAATTTTAATAAAAGCATAGTAAAGTCCGTTATTGACAGTAAGCAGGGTGTTTTTTTGATAGATTGGGATGATGTGGGTAGTAATGACATTATTACTGGATTACCAGACTGGTACTCAATTTTAGCTGTACCTATTATGGTTCAAGATGAAATTAAGGGTGTAATATACCTGTCAGCCTTAACTAAAAATAAGGAATTTGGGGTTAACGAGCTTAATTTTATTAATGTTTTAAGTAATCTAGTAGCAACTATAATAAAATAACAATGACATGTACTTGATACATGCCATTGTTATTTTATCCCATATTTATATATAATGTATTCTTTAAATTTTTCCATCTCATTCTTTGCCTCTGGCGGAAGCTTCTCATCAAATTCACGCTTCTCATCCAGAACCACCATAGGGCTCTCTTTTTTCAGTATATAGTTTAAATCTTTAACATCTGAATGTCCAAGTAAATAATCCACTGATACAGTAAAGAAATCAGCTAGCCTAATTAGCGTATCTGTGTCAGGATCCCTCTCGCCGGTTTCATAAAAACCCACTGTCCTGTCTGAAACCTTTAACACTTTTGCCAAACTAGCTTGTGTCATACCTTTTTCTTTTCTTAATTCTCTTATTCTGTTCAAAGGCAATCACTCCCTCTTCAGAATTATAACTTTTTGTTATGTGAATTAAAATCAATTGAACAAAACGTACGTTTTTGTGTTGACTTAGAACTATATGTTCGATATAATATGTATTTGGAACGAACTTTATGTACGAAACCTTAAATTTTTCTTACATAATTTAAAATTTGCATATTATATGCGGAAAGAATGGTTTTGACGAGATTATGTTTAATAATTCAGTAACAGAGACCCATGCAGCTCAAATCATTGATGCTATCAGTGGAAAACGAATAAGCTGTGTAATTGCTGCCCATACTCCAAAAGATTTTACTTGGTACAATGGTGATCCGAAAATGTACAATAATATTATGGAAGGAAAGATTATAACCAAAGCAAGCATCTTTAGAGGGATATTTCAAATCAAAGCTGATAAAGCAATCATACTGTTCAGCGAAGGTATAGTGCTTAATTTTCACCCCGAACCTTCTGAGCGTCCTGATACACACCAACTTCTAATTGAATTCGAGGATTGTTCCATGCTAAGTGCCTCAGTCCAATCGTTCGGAGGATTTTGGTGTTATAATGAGGGTGAAATGATTAATCCATATTTCGGAGTTAATGCACCAAATATATAAACTACAGGTGCATATCAAAAATTCAGTGTCATAGAAGCTTCTATAAGTTAAATAGAGCTTCTATGACACTGAATTTTACTCTTTTTCATCTACAAAATAATATTTCAATATAGCTTGGTGTATCGCATCTGCTGCCTTTTGCCCCATAATAGGGTCTGCCAGCTTCTCTGCATCCTTAGGGTTGGTTATATACAATAGCTGCAATATTATCGCTGATGCTCTCACTTGTCGCAGTAAGTAGAACTCTGCTGTCCTGACTCCCCGATTCTTACTACCCATGACACTACACACCTCATCTATGATGAGCTTTGACATATCCTCACTATCCTTATCTCCACGAAAGTGATATATCTCAGTGCCTGATACTCCTGGACTTGGAAAGCAGTTTTGCAGTATGGATATAAAAAAGTTCGGTTTCTCTATGTTGGATATTTCCACCCGATCATCTAGGGCAACCTTTGACTCACTTTCTCTTGTAAGCTTTACCACTGCTCCGTCATCACTAAGTCGTTTTGCTAAGTTCATTACTATATCAAGATTAATCTGCCCTTCGCTTAGCCCGTTTATCTTCAGCTGTGTCTTCCCATCCTCATCTCCGCAACCTGCATCCAGGACAAAACTCCGTCCCTTTAGAGGCTTTCCTTCCTCAGATGTTTGCATAGCTTCAAGCTTTATACCTGTATAGTAATAACATAAGATATCCTGATAATTTTTACCTGAATTGCTCATTTCTCTAGCTCCACACAAGCACAAGCCTAAGCCGTGACCCATTCCCGCACTTCTAAACAGAAACTTCACAGGAGTATAGTTAAATCTGGTAGAGTTTAGCTTAAGAAGCTCCATAAGCTCATTGCCCTTAAATATCTTGTTGCCTATCCTTATACTTCTTACTCTTCCCTGATCATCCACATCTATATCTTCAAACATGCCCATTATGCAGTTATATATATTGTCAGGCTTGCTAATTCTAGTATTTAAAATTTCCTCCAGCTCATCAACCGTATAAATTCTTTCATTGTCGCTATCGGTAATGTTCTTGCAATAAGAGCAAAGTACACGTCTTAAATATGTGATTTTACTGCCTAATACGTTTTCCGAGTTTTCTGTTGCACCCCCGCACCTATAGTGAAAATAAGGTCTTATAGGTTTACCGTCAAAGGTCAGTATAATCCCTTTGGTACTATAAGCAGCTTCTTTATATGCATTATTTGTGCCTCCCTCTGAAATGTCAAACATTGTACAATGATCTTGCTCATCACACAAGTCACAGCCTTTATGGTTAGAGCAGCCCATGCCTCCGTATACGTTTAACTTTCTGGCAAGCTCAGTTCTTACCATTATAGAAAATGCCTTGACTGCTTCAATTCCAAAGCTACCCTTCAAGCTCTCGGAGGTGATATTTGCTACCAATTCCTCAAGCTCGATATTCCTAGTAATTTTCTCTCTGCTGTTATAGAGTTTAAGGTACATCTTATCCCCCCTACACAGGACCATATAGTGATCTTGGCATACCGTCCCTATACTTTCCTCTTGTTTGGACGCCTCCAATACCATTTAGTCCAGTGATGGTGCCGGTTAATATGTCTCTTAACGGCACAATTTTTTCAATAGAAGTGAGTGCAATTTTTTCGCATACCATCACAGGGTCAAGAGCATGTATCAATACTCTTTCGGGAGAGCTTCCAAAGTTTGCTCCCGCTTCCATTATCCCTTCAAAGTATGATTGACAAGCCCCTGCAAATATTACCAGATCATCTAAAGATGCTTCATATTTACGTGCAAGCTTTACAGCCTCTATAAAATATCTAGAGCTTCTATAGTTGTCTAGATTGCTTAAATCCTTCCTCTTTTGCTCAGCATTTGCTATTTCCTTACCTTTTACATAAGCATCATGACCTGTTAGTACAAGTATATCAGGAGTGAACTGTGCCAGAAGAGCTTCAACTATTTTAGGTTGTTCGCTTTCTATTACAACCTTTCCCACTGCTTCAATATTTAGCTCCCTGTAGGATTTAATACACATGTCCAGATAATTCTTGTCTCCATCTATATGAAGCACCTTTCCCGGTCTCCTAAATATCTGGTCTGTAATTCGATAAAAGCTTGGATGTATAGGAGCTATTGCATGTTTGGCTCTTCTCGTCAGCTTTCTCATTAGTCGGCTAGCTCTATCCTCGAATTTTTTGATATCTGAATTTATTTTTGAAGGTGGCAGCTTTACTATGTCTGCTTCAGGAGCATCCGCGATGATTCTCAGGTTTAAGCCCTTTAATATTATTATGAGCCTATCATTTTGTTTTGTTATATCATGAACCTTAAATACAATATCGCATCCATAGGATTTCCTGCCTACCAAATCTCCTATCTTAATATCCATCAACATACCCCCTTATTGCCCTTGCAGCTATAATATATAGTATGCAAGTACAAGGGGTGTGGTG
>JBAVGO010000087.1:0-2198 GCA_049684915.1 Lutisporaceae bacterium
AGAGAACGAGCTGCTAAAGCACAGTGAAATAAAAGAAGCTATAGTAATAGACAAAGAGGATAAGAACGGGAATAAGTACCTATGCGGATATATAGTATCGGAAAGAGAATTGACAGTATCAGAGCTAAAGGA
The DNA here is from genome assembly GCA_049684915.1 of Lutisporaceae bacterium. Classification (GTDB taxonomy): domain Bacteria; phylum Bacillota; class Clostridia; order Lutisporales; family Lutisporaceae; genus GWB2-37-7. The sequence continues at coordinate 133 of JBAVGO010000087.1, forward strand.
ACACCTGTTAAAGAATCTACCTGACTATATGGTACCTGCATATTTCATAACCTTGGATAAGATGCCCTTATCAGCAAATGGAAAGGCAGACAGAAAAGCACTATCAAAGCTTGATACAGGTGGAAGTATAAATACAGGAGTAGAATATGCAGCAGCAGAAAATGAAATAGAAGAACAACTGGTAAGCATATGGCAGGAGCTTCTACAGCTGGACAAGGTAGGTACAAATGATAACTTCTTTGACTTAGGTGGCAATTCATTGTTAATTATTAAGCTGCATACAAAAATAGAGGAACAAGGTATTGCGAAAATAAAGGTAACTGATATTTTTGCAAACCCAACAATATCAAAGCTTGCAGAGTTTATTGAAAGTAATAACGATAATCAGAAGAAAGAAATAAGCTTAAAGCATATAAAGCTACCTCAAGACTATTTTGGCAGTAGCAGTATGAATACTATGGCATTCAAGTTTAAGATTGCTGAATTGAGTAAGCTGAAAGAAATATCAATAAAAGAAGAGGTTGAAGTACATGATATATTGCTATCCTCCTATGTATACCTTTTGTCTGAAATATCTGGTCAAAAGGAAATATCCGTGCAGACTATGCTGGAGGATGACAAGTGCATTAGACCAATGGATATCAAGCTTGAAGGCTTAGGTAATTTTTCATCATTATTTAAACACATAAATATGCAAAGGAAGGATAAAGAATCAGAGGGGAAATATACCCTGAAGGATTATAGCAGTATAAGCCTAAATAAGGATGCCCTGGCTATTACTCCTTTGATATATAAAAAGGGTGTAATAAGCTCTACTCAAGATTTAATCCATGTCCACGATATAATAATGGAAATATCTGAGGAGGAGAACCTATTGCAGTTTAAATGCGAATTCAATGGCAGAAGATTGAAGGAGGATAAGATGCAAGCAATGATAAATGGGTATCTGAAGCTTAATAAGCTAATCGTTGACAATTATTAACATATAGAGGGGAGGAAGATTTGTGAAGAAAATAGCAATATTGTTTTGTGGACAAGGTTCCCAATATATCGGAATGTCTAAAAAATTATGCAATGATTTTGATGTTGCCAATAGAGTCTTTGAAGAAGCTAATGATGTTCTGAATTTTGATTTGAAGAAGCTTTGCTTTGAAGGAAACATAGAAGAATTAACAGATACCTATAATGCACAACCAGCGATTCTTGCTGCAAGTGTTGCTGCATTTAATGTATATATGCAGGAAGGCGGTATAGAGCCTAGCTATTTAGCTGGTCATAGCTTAGGTGAGTTTTCTGCACTAGTATGTGGAGGAGTTCTTAAGCTATCTGATGCATTAAAGGCAGTTAGATGTCGAGGAAAGCTAATGGGAAAAGCAGAGGATGACGTAAAGGGGGTTATGGCGGCAGTTGGTGGTATAAATCCTTATCAGCTGGAGGAAATATGCAAGGAATCATCTACAGAGAAGGATAAGGTTGTAATTGCTTGTTATAATGCCAAAGAGCAGCTAGTGGTTTCTGGACATATAGATGCAGTTAATATTGCAAAAAAGAAAGTAGAAGCGATAGGTGGACAATTTACTTTGTTGAAGGTTTCAATTGCTTCTCATAGTCCGCTGATGTCACATAAAGCAAGTGAATTTATGGAGGAGCTATCAAAATATAGCTTTAATCAGCACAGATATCCAATAATTTCAAATGTAACAGCTTATCCCTATAAGGATAAACAAGAAATGCTGGAAAATTTGAAACAGCAGTTGGTTAAACCAGTACAATGGATAGATACAATGAAGTATCTCAAAAGAAATAATGTAACCTTAGCGATTGAAATGGGTCCAGGTACAGTATTAAAAAGATTAGCGTACCAAAATAATAAGCACATTACTGCATTTTCCTATGATAAGCCAGAGGATGTAAAAGAGCTGGCGAAGCTAATAGCCTCTAAGGATAAGGTCTATTCATTAGTTCAAAGGTGTGTATGTGCTGCAATATCAGCTCCAAACAAAAATTTTAATGAGGAGGAGTTTAGAGTAGGCGTCCTAGAGCCCTATAAAAGAATGGTGCAAATG
>JBAVGO010000088.1:0-15242 GCA_049684915.1 Lutisporaceae bacterium
GATATATAGAGCTATAGGTGGCAATGTAGACAAATGGAATTACTTCAGTAGCGAAGGAGCGCAAGCAACCTTAAATGCTGGATTTTTAAATGATCCTGGCTCAATAAGGAACGTAGGTATAATTGCAGGTGCGTTATTAGCAACACTAATGGCTTCACAGTTCAAGTTTAAGAAAATAAAATCCTACAAACAAGTAATTGCTGCAATGGTAGGCGGACTTTTAATGGGTTATGGAGCTAGAATAGGCTTTGGCTGTAATATTGGAGCTTTGTACAGCGGTATAGCATCCCTTTCTGTTTCCGGATGGGTATTTGGAATATTTATATTCTTGGGCGCAATAGTTGGTAGTAAGCTTCTGGTTAAGTACTTAATGTAATTTAGGAGGTCAAGATGGAAAAGAAGATAGAGAAATATGACGTAGTCATAATAGGCGGTGGGGCAGCTGGTCTTACAGCAGGTATTTACTGTGGTAGAGCGAGACTTAAAACTCTAATCATAGAGAAGTCACTTGTAGGCGGATTAGCTACTTATACAAATGAGATAGAAAATTACCCAGGTTTCCCCGAAGGTGCAACAGGTCTTGGACTTATGGAGCTTTTCCATAAACAAGCGAAAAAATTTGGTGTTGATTTCAAGCTGACAGATGTTAAATCCGTAAAGCTAGAAGGCGAAACAAAACAGGTTGAAACCTTCAGAACAATATATGAAGCTAAGGCTGTTATTGCAGCTTCAGGCGGCAAGCCGAGATTGACAGGGGCTAAAGGCGAAGATGTCTTCCTTTATGATAAAGGTATATCCTTCTGTGCAACCTGCGATGCAGCAGCTAATACTGGTAAAACAGTATTGGTAATTGGAAGTGGGGACGCAGCTATAGAGGAAGGTATGTTCCTTACAAAGTTTGCTGACAAAGTAATAGTTTCTGTTATGCACGATAATGGCAAAATGGATTGCAACGAAATCGCAAAAGCTCAAGCCCTTGCAAATCCAAAAATGGAATTTGTGTGGAATACTGTTACAGAAGAATTTGTTGGTGAAGAACGTTTGGAAAAAGTAATTTTGAAAAATTTAAAAACAAATGAACTGATTCCTATTAAAGTAGATTCCTGCTTCTTGTTTATCGGCTATCTACCAAATACCGAGATATTTAAAGGTATGCTTGATATGAATAGGGGCAACTACTTAATTACAAATGAAAAAATGGAAACTAACATAGAAGGTGTATTTGCAGTAGGAGATGTTAGAGATAAATTGTTAAGACAGGTTGCAACTGCAGTAGGTGATGGAGCTATAGCAGGGTATGCAGTAGAAAAGTATATTGCAGAAAGTGAAATATTCCATCATCAGATTATGCAAGCTGAAATGCCAGGAATAATATATCTTTGGAACGCTGTTGATCCAAAATGTAGAGAATTCCTACCTTTGATAGAAAAATATGAAGCTGATTATATGGGTAAAATTAAAGTAACAAAGGTAGATATCTATAAGTCAGCAGGTATAGCTAATAGACTTGGTGTCAGCCAAGTTCCTTGCATAGTAACAATTAAAGATGGAAAAATTGACAAGGTCATAAGTGAAAACATCTGTGAAGAAGAACTAGCAGCGTCAATCCTCTAAAGTATATCAAAAGTGCCGAGCAAACTCGGCACTTCTATTAATCGATGAAATTTTAGAATATTTATTCGTGACCGCAGCCACAGCCAGAGTCATCATGTTTTTTGTTTTTGTTTTCACCATTATCTTTATTATGCTGATCCCATGCAGGATCACCCTTTTTTGTTTCGTTTGATTTGTTTTGATTATTGTTTTGATTCATCATTTTTTATCACCCCAATAATTATTCTTTGCAAATATCATAAAAGTATTCTATATAAATTATTTAACTTTGTTAATAATTTATTAACACATTAATAAGCATGTCTACACATTGTAAACACTTGGCATTTATGTTACGGTTGAATTGTAAAGAATATTCATATAATTGATTTTTGTAGAATCAATCTTCTTATCTTGGGCATAATTTTAATCAAGAAAGGCAGGTGTAATTATGAAAAACAATAATCTCTTTTTCTACATTGGCGAGGGTAAAATGGAGAACCAACAGATTGTTTTAAGCAAGGATACAATGGTTACAATTGTGGATGGCGATAATGAGTTGCATGTAGATTCCGTGAAAAAAATCGAAATTAAAACTGATGATCATAGTAAAATAAAAATTAGTCTTAGCCCTCAAGTAACTTTCTTTTCAACTAATAAAAAGATAGTAATAAATGAAATCGCTGACAAAATATACATAGAAATGTTAAATTCTGATGAGCAGCTATCTAAATATGCCGACTTAGTAAAAGCTCAAAAAGCTAAGGGCTTAATTGATTATATATTAGAATATGCTCCTGACATCTACACAAATGAATATCTTGTTGTCCAATCCCTTGATGAGCTTTGCAAAGTAAAGGAAAGTATGGACGATTTGGCTAATTGTTATTAATATATAAAAACAGAAGCTCTTATTCGAAAGAATAAGAGCTTCTGTTTTACAGTATTCATTATATGAAAAGCAGCACTACTCCTGTTATAGATATTGCTGCTCCCAGTATTTCCTTCCTAAGTACCTTCTCTTTAAATATCATTATAGAAGCAGGTATTATAAGTATTGGTGAAATAGATGTTATGGTTGACACTATTCCAGTAGGGATATGCTGTACCGCCAGCAGTGAGAAGGATACCCCCAGAAATGGACCAAAAAACGCACCTATTGATATATTTCTAATAGCCAGCTTATCCTTGAAGGCAGTTGCAATATCCCCCCAGCGTTTGCCTACAGTAATCACTATGCAAAAGCCTATAATAGCTGCAATTATCCTTATCTGCGTAGCTGCAAAAGGGTTATAATCACCCATACCAAACTTACTGAATATTAGTCCAAATGCCTGTCCTAGTGCTCCGATAAAGGCAAACAATAGTCCCTTTGCCGGATGAGCAAGCTTTACCCTTTTATCTGAAGAGCTCCTGCTAAGTATTACAAGTGCTATACCCACAATGGTAATTAGCATACCCAATATTCCGAGAGGTTTTATTTTCTCTCCCATAAGAAGATAACCAGTTATAGCTGTAATAGGCGGAACTACTGACATTATGAGCAGTGATATGCGAGAACCGATCTCCACATAAGCCTGAAACAAGAACAAATCTCCTATTACAAACCCTATTATACCTGACGTAAGCAGCCAGAACCAAGTCTTACTGGAAGCATCTATTGGCAGACCAATACCTCTTGTAAGGAAAGTGAACACAGTCAGCAATATAAACGCTATAACAAGCCTTATAATATTTACAGATAAGGAACCAACTCTTTTTCCCGCTGACTCAAAGGCTATAGCGGTCAAGGTCCAACAAATAGCTGTAGTTAAAGCTGCCAGCTCTCCTACATGTGAAAGTAACATAATATAACCCCTTTCAAAAAAAAACAAATTATTAACCCTTAATCACCTTGTTTATTGCATCTATCGTATATAAAACTTCAGCTATAGTATTGCTATGACTAAAGCTAAACCTTACTGTGCCATTAGGAAATGTCCCCAGCGTCTTATGGGCTGAGGGAGCACAATGCAGTCCGCATCTTGTCATAATCCCAAAGTCCCTATCTAGCAAATAGGAAACCTCTCCATTATCCAAACCCTCAAAATCCAGAGATACTACTGCAGTCCGTTCTATAGTATCCTTTAGCCCTATTACCCTAATTCCCTCTATATTCTGTACTCCCTCCAAAAATTGCCCTGTTAATTTCAGTTCAGTATCACAAATCGTTGATATGCCTATATATTTTATGTATTCAAGTGCCCTATGCAAGCCGATAATTCCTGGTATATTGGGCGTTCCTGCTTCAAACTTATCCGGCATATACTCAGGTTGCTCCTCGTATTCTGAATCACTGCCTGTTCCCCCACATATTAAGGAAGCCATGTTAGCTGCAACCTTATCATTTATTAAGAAGCCACCGATACCCTGTGGTCCTAATAATCCTTTATGTCCCGTAAAGGCAATGGCATCAGCGTTTAATGCTTTATAATCTACTTCAAGTATCCCTGCGCTCTGTGCTGCATCTACTATGAACAAAAGCCCTTTATCACTACATATTCTGCCCACCGCTTCAAGAGGAAGCACAGTACCGCATACATTGGAGGCATGAGTCATTATAACTGCCTTTGTCTCTGGTCTTATTCTCTCTAGTATATCCTCAGACCTCAGTCTTCCATACTGGTCACATATCACTCTGGAGAAACTCACTCCTGACATAGTCATCTGACTAAGCGGTCTCATTACAGCATTATGCTCCATTGAGGATACTATACAGTGATCCCCAGGCTTTAGCAACCCTTTTATTAGATAGTTCATACTTTGGGTGATATTCATAGTAAATACTACATTGTCCGGTTTATCAAAGTTGAACAGGTTACATAGCATTTCACGTGTCTCAAACACCGTTTCTTCAACGGATAGAGCACTTTGATACACACCCCTCTTTATGCTAGTACCTACATTTTCAATATAGTCTTTCATTACCTCACCTACTCTAGGTGCTTTGGGAAAGGTTGTGGCGGCGTTATCCAGATAAACTCTATTCATCATAAAACCTCAATTCTTATTTTCAATCAATAATCTTCTATATGTTTATTCTACAGTTCATTACATATAAAATCCACATGTTCTACTTATAGATAATATCTATACTATAACAGCTTTCTATAGATACTAACTATTATACTTTCTACTATGTTAAAAATATAATTAGTCTGTATAGAAAAATTAACCAACGCAGCAACAACATATTTTGTTTTGTTGTAAAAAATAGGAGGTATAAAATGAAAGGAAAAAAAGGTATTATCCTTACGGGTCTGGTAATTGGTGTTATATCTGTATTATTAGTTAAGTTTGGAAACCCTGTAAACATGGGTTTATGTATCGCCTGCTTTCTCAGAGATACAGCAGGCGCACTAGGTTTACATACAGCAGCACCAGTACAGTATCTTCGTCCAGAAATCATTGGTCTTATACTTGGTTCATTCATAATGGCATTTGGCATGAAAGAATTCAATGCGAAAGCTGGCTCATCACCAATTATCCGTTTTGTGCTAGGTTTTATTGTCATGATAGGTGCTTTAATGTTCCTAGGCTGCCCTCTTAGAATGGTGCTTCGTATAGCAGGTGGCGACTTAAATGCTATAGTTGGTCTTGTTGGCTTTTCTGTTGGAATACTTGCAGGCATTTATTTCTTAAACAAAGGTTTTACACTAAAACGTGCATATAAGAAGTCCAAATCTTGGGGCTTTATCATGCCCGTTGTATCTGTAGCATTGCTGATACTTTTGCTAGCTAGACCTGTTTTTGTACTTTTCAGTCAAAAGGGACCTGGTTCAATGCATGCACCAATAATCCTTGCTTTAGTGGCTGGTCTTATAGTTGGTGCTCTTGCACAACGCACTCGTCTTTGTATGGTTGGTGGTATCCGTGACCTAGTACTTTTTAAGGACTGGTATCTTATGTCTGGATTTATTGCGATATTTGCTGCAGCACTTGTAGGCAATTTAATCATAGGCAAGTTTAGCTTAGGCTTTGCTGCTCAGCCCATAGCTCACATGGATGGTCTATGGAACTTCCTTGGTATGGCACTTGCAGGCTGGGGTTCAGTTTTACTAGGCGGCTGTCCACTTCGCCAACTGATACTTTCTGGTGAAGGTAACATTGACTCAGTTATTACTGTATTCGGTATGATCGCCGGTGCAGCTGTAGCACACAATTTCAAGTTTGCTGCATCAGCTGATGGTTCTACAGCAGGTGGACGTATAGCTGTAATAGTAGGTCTTGTAATTGTATTTGCCATTTCTTTATTAATGAGAGAAAAAATGGAGATTAAACTGAAAGGGGATGTAAAGCTTGAATCTTAATAAGCTTGATACAAGAGGTCGTTCCTGCCCTGAGCCTGTACTTATGACAAAGAAAGCTCTTGAGAACAATCCAGCAGGTATACAAGTTATCGTCGATAATATTACCGCAAGGGAAAATGTGTCCCGATTTGGCCGAAATGCAGGTTATAAGGTGGAGGTTAAGGAAGAACAAGAGGATTTCTTGCTAACGATAAGGAAGTAATATGGAATATATAGCTACTTTTTTCACTCATTCGGGTGCTATAAAATTTCAGAGATACTTAAAAAATTATGGTTTAGCTGTAGAACTAATGCCAGTCCCTCGTAAGCTAAGCTCCAATTGTGGTATAGCCGCAAGATTTAGCTTTCCAGAGGATATAAAGGCAATTATCAGTGTAGATATAGAAAAGCTTTATACCATAGAAAACCGTGAATATCAGCTTATATATAAGGCCAGTGAGGAATAACTCACTGGCCTTGCTATTTGATGCAGGCTATTATGTGGGAATAGCTTTAAGTTTTTTATATAATAAAGTTGCAATGATGCATGATGTAATAAATTCAACTCCAAGATAAGAACCATTATAACCAATTGAATATATCCACGGATTCATACCTGGCGGTGCATAGCTTGCAAAAAGAATTACTCCTGAAAGTACACTGGAAACAAATCTTCCGAATATTCCAGTAAAAACTCCTAAATATACGCCCCATAAGCTCTTTGAAAATAAGCCTGCCAAACCTAACAATCCAAAAGCTAAAACATAGTCAAGTAGAATTGACAAGGGGTGTATTACATAGCTTCCTCCAAGTAAGAACTGTAAAACTCCATAAACTGTTCCAGCTAAGAGACCTGGTTTTACCCCCCATCTAATCGCAAAGAACAATATTGGTATCATGCTACCTGCCGTAATTGCACCACCATTTGGTAGTTCGTAGAGCTTTATATAGCTCAATATTTGTGCCAGAGCAATCATAACTCCTGCTTCTACAAGTGTTCTAGTAGACATTTTTTTCATAATCTTTCCTCCCAAAAATAAAAATGCTGCATCTGGAAATGCAGCAGTACTTTTAACTATTATCTTCCTACGCTGGCATTATCCAGATCAGGTATGTGGGTCGGAGTATCAATAGGTTCTCCCTCTCAGCCAGACTCTTCCAGCTCCCCAATACATTATTCAATTAACATTTTAAGTTTAACAGATATTTATACATATATCAATTGTATTTTTATAAATCTTTTACCATATTCATATTAGTAACTGCATAACCCAACTTTTCATACAATGCCTTTGCCATAGTATTATCAGCAAATACGTTTAGTCCTATCTGCTTTATTCCCATTTCCTTCATAAACACTTCCAGTTCCTTTAGTGTTGCTTTACCATACCCTTTGCCTTGATGCTCTGACATTATCTCAATGTCAAATATAAAAGATCTTTTCTCTTCAGGTTTTATGTTTACCCATAAAATTCCTACCTTTTCGCTGGATACATTATCTACTACATTGAAAACATAGTGATCCTTTGTGTCTACTCCATCCTTAAGAAGCCCTTCTATTTGCTGCTCTGACATAACCATAGCTGCCTCAAGACTTCTCCTCATGTTGTTGGCAAGAGTCGCTGCATAGGACTTTATTAACTTCGCCCTATATATTCCAAATTCTTCCTTTGTCATTTTGCTGAATTTTATCATAGTGAGCCTCCTTCTTATTGTACATTCTATAATATTACAATTTATTCTATATAACGTAATAATTGGACAATAATTTTAATAGAATTTACAAACACTAATATCATGAATATAGCTTGAATATTGTCCTTTTCAAGTTTAAATTCAGATTCTTGATATCAAATTGTGTTAGGCTTAAGAGCTTAACAGTTGGCAGTGTTTAGTTTATACGCTTAACACCCTATAGTGTTTAGCCCCAATCATTAACACCCCATAGTGTTTAGTCATTACTTTTCTAATTTCAATCATCTATTATTTAATCGTGAGGTGTTATTATGGAGTATCTTACTATGGTATGTGATATAAAAAAATCACGCGACATAAAAAATAGAGAAGAATTACAACATAGAATAATTGAAATGCTAAAAGAAGCAAATAAAGAATATAATGAACTTATTGTATCTTCATTTTTAATAACACTAGGAGATGAGTGGCAAGGACTACTAAGATATCCCTCATCATACGAAACATTAATTGACTTCTTCAATAATAAGCTGTCAGAGATAGAATTTTATTGCGGTATGGGTATCGGTGATATCACTATCCATGATTTTGAATTAACAGTAAATCAACTTGATGGGCCATCCTTTCACAAAGCCAGGAAGGCTCTATCCCTTGCAAAACAGTTTAATTATTCGACAGTCTTAATCAAGTAAGGAAATATATCTAAGTTCTTAATTATAGCTCCAATTACAATAGCGGCTATAAAGCTTATGAAGTTTCCAATTATAAAAATTTCTACAAAATAGTCGTCATTTAACTTGCTTAAACGTGCTACAGACTTAGCTGCAAGTACAAACCCAATAACCTGTGACACCCCTAATATTATTGAGCATATTATAAATATACGTTCTAATATGCCAATAATAAACCCCGCTTTTAAGGTTTCATGGGATTTATCAGCTCTGTTTTTGTTTATGCAATCGATAAGCAGGGCTATAAACTTTCCTACTCCCCACAAGCCTATTATAAATAAGAATATAGCAATAAAAAACTTATTCTGGTACGTTAGCTGAGTAGGGAATAGTCTAATAATGTTGTCAAAAAAGCTATTTACCATTATAAGCGTTGCATGTTTTGGCACATTAACCTTTATAATATAAGAAGATGTTAATATCAATAATAATCTGACAAGCTTGTCAAGGCAGAATATATATATTTCAGATGTAGAAGCTTTGATTTTAGTTTTGATTAGCTCCACAGCTTCATCTAAAACTGTATGTATGACAACATATGTTAATAAAATAAACATATTTGCTATTGATAAAATATTTAATAAAAAAATAGAAATCATCAACGCATGGGCTGTAAGGATATACGGATTAAATTTAACTCTATATTTTAATATTACAAAGACTACCTTCTTCTTTGGTAATTTCGAGTGGAGTATAAAATAGATTATAGAATATGAAATAAGTAAGCCTAATAAAATATTATAGTCCATTTTTCCTCCTTAACAGCTCACAATAATCCTTAATAAGCAATCTAACCATAGCGTGATTGCGCTGTATAGTATAATACTCAGCGGTATTCAAGCTTTGACTTATTGAGCTTATAGACCTTATATTTTCATCTGCAATCTTCCGATAAGATCCCGCATTAAAATATTGCTTGTATATTTCTTTTTGTTTGGCTGTCATCTTATCCTTTAAGATTTCATTATTTTCAATAGTCAGGTTGATAATAGATTCAAGAGCATATAACTTTAGCTCATTGTCATTACTTAATAGGAAGCAATTATGCTGATTTTTCTTATAATCAGCTTCACTAGTTACAGCGGCTTCAGTACTATGTTTATGAAGCTCAAACCCCTGTGTTTTATCTAACAAATTATAAACAACAAAGTCATCATAAGTATTCTTATTAATATTGTTAGAGCTTTTTTCAGTAAAATGCTTAAAAAATATCTTGTTGCTTTTACTATATATATATGTTCGTCCACGACCATAGCGCGGTTTGTTTTTGCTTATATCTATAGCTTCCCTTGCTGCTATAAAGCATGGTCCATCCATCCTTCTTGTATCACTATTCAAATTGGTGGATATTCTACCTATCCCAACCCCTGCATAAAACTTTACCCCTATTTGCCATAGCTCTTGCTGAAACAAGTGGATAAAATCATAAACCTTATCAGGATGACTAGTTATAAGCTGCCATTCATCTCCAACAGTAAAATTTATAGGAGATACTAAAAACTCATTATGGTTTTGATTAATTTGCTCAATAATCTTGTCTAGCTGTTCTTGTATTTTGGATCTGTTTTCTAAACTGCGAGAGCCCACAAGGTCCATTGTAACTACTCCATAAAGTTCCATACAAGTTCTCCTTATTTCACTTCTAAATTATTACAAATTTAAGTGAATGATAAATCTTTTTTGTAACATATATAATAATTGATATTATACTAAATAATTCCTGATATTCACAGTATAACACAGGTCAAAAACCAAATAAACTACTCACATCTATTGCATGAGTAGTTTATTTGAATATAAATACTATGACTTCAAATGAGCCTGTAAAAAACACTTACCCTAAAAGTAAGTGTTTTTGTGTTATTATTTTATTCTCCTAATATTTCAAATTCCATAATTCTTGCTACACTATCAACCCGAGAAGGTTTAGTGATATAAATTCTAAGATACCTATAACTACTTGGAGTAATCTCATTTATAGTTATATCTTTGTTGTTATCTTCAGTAACAACTATATCATCCCAGTTTGCATCATCATTGCTTCCTTGTATCTTATAATCTACTAAATAATATAATCTAGAAGTAAAATCATGCCTTATTATAAACTTACTTACGCATACTTGTGCCCCAAGATCAACTTTTAACCAGTGGTCACATATTAATTCATCTGAAGCCCACATATCACTTTTCTGTTCTGAATACTTCCCATCCACAGCTCTACTTGCACTAAGAATATTCGTTTCAACTTCTTGATATTCACTGCTAGCTGTACAACTGCAATTTGCAGCATAATTTTTTAGGTTTTTTGTCACATTTTTCTCTGGATAGTTTGTTTGATTTTTAAATTGTTCGTAAAAATTTAGTATTTTCAAATGCAGTTCATTATCGTATTTACGAATTTTTTCTATTATTTCACTTTTCTTATTAGCATCTAAGCTTTTCCCCCTAAATGCATATTTTGTTAAAACACTGATAACTTCACGTCTATACTTCAGATAGTCATTTCTAAATAGATATAACTCATTATAAGAGCTGTCTTCCAAGTCTAAAGCTATTATAAATTTATCAATTAGCTTAAAAAACATATCAACTGACTCAGTGTATCTTGATCGAAATGCATAAGGATGAATATCTAATTTCCCAAATCCCTCAATTACACTATCAAAATTTTCTATTTCGCTTAATAATGAGTTGTTATTTTTTATATACTGTCCATTTAATAGCTCTTGAATTATTTGTTCATAAGAATTAATTTCTGGTTCACAACTTTTTTCAATACTATAAATTTCATTACCATGGGCTAAATTGTTCTGATTTAAATGTTCGTTTGATTTTACCCAAATATTAGAAAGTAATTCCTCAGTTAATTGAAACCTATAAAACGGAGTTTCTTCATGAATATGTGATGTTTCCCTAATTACTATAACTGCTCTATCTGTATCATACTCAGTTGCAAGAACCCCATGAGTTCCATGAGTCTTATTATAATATTCTGCATAGAACATATAGTAGTAGTCAAGAGGTATAAGCACTGGACAATCATTATCAATAGACAACTTGGTTTTTGCAATCAAATCCTTTGAATTGTCAACAAAAATAGGGGTTAGTTTTAAGCCCAATTTATTAAGAATTAAATTCCTTCTTTCTATATGACTGACTTCTGGTATCCAATTTGCAAATATACTATGTAAAAAACAATAATAATAATAATTATCTTGGTTATAATACCCCGCGCCAATGGCTATGGGCTCAGAAATACAATCAATCCCATGATAACCAAACCCATCTTCATAGGTTTTAATAGCTAATGACTTCAATAATCACAACCTCCTATATGCAAAGCCGACTTTCTTACAGTGCTCAACAAGTTCATATCAAACCTTGCCGTTCTAAATTTGATTATCCAAATAAGTAGTAAGTGCGTTATAATACTCATCTTCAAGCTTCTTTATATTTTCTATATTTTTCAATGTCTTTGATAAAGAATCAACTTTATACTTACCCGTAAAAGCATATATACTTATTATTTTCCTTATAGACTCCCACTCCTGTATTATTTTCTCAATGAGAACAGCAATTGCCTCTGCACCATCAAAAAGCTTTGAAAGTCTATATTTCTCAACTCTTTTTGCATCTATAATTGCATTTAACCGCAAGGAAAGGTCATTAGCACTTCCCTGCAAACTGCTTTCATCCTTTATCAGTTCTATGTAATTACTCTCAAAGTAATCAATGTTCCTAATAGAGGTAAGAAGCTTATTGCTATTATCCTTTAAGCAATTTGCAAAATTCTTCTTGATACTCGCTAAAGATTGGTTGTCAACTAGCTCATAATTGTTTTTATCGGCATCGGTATAAAACTCATACAGAGTATCCTCATCTAGATGGAAATTGTTTACAAAGCTATCATAGCACTCTACCATTTCTTTATAGCTAATAACTATTGGTTGGTAAGTAAGGCTGTTTCTATTTATTTGTTCAAAAACATGAAACTGTTGTTTTTTATGATTATACCCGTACACTAGAAGTGTATGTGCCATATGCTGCTTGTTATATGCATCTGCTCTGAATGATTCATAGTAACAGTCTACCCATATAATTGCAGGATGGTTAAGCTTAACTGCATTTTCTAGGTCTTCTATCAGGTTTAGACTTCTTTTATGTCCATTATATAAAATACCTAGTTGTTCTAATAGTTCTGTTTTCTCTTTATTTTCAATATATTCTATTGAGAAATCTAATTTGCTTTCATTGTCGGTATTGATATTCTGATAGTTATAAACAATGGTATCATTGGCTAAAAATAATTCTATATCCTTTCCAAAATGCTTAATTATAGGGAATAGTGCATTGTAGAAACAGCTTTTATAAAACACCTCATTAAATGGCATGATATTGTCAATAAGTATACTTTCATCAATTGCAGGGGCTTCTGTCAAGGTATTATCTTTGCTTTGGCTTGAGACCATTATATCAACGGAATCCTCCTTAACACCAAGTTGCTGAGCTACAAATATCGCAATAGAATGAATACTGCCATACTCAAATATATCTTCTACCGTTACAGGCAAATTAATCTTTTCAAACTCAGTTTCCATTTTTATTGCCATGATAGAATTTCCACCTATGTCTTCGTAGTTATCATGTACATTGATTTGCTCTAAGCCCATTTCTCTTGTCCATATTTCAGCTATAATTTTTTCATATTTACTGTATTGATTATTTTCATTTCCAACCAAAATTACTTTTGATGTTTCTCCATTGTATTCCTTTGAATGCTTATTTTTATTAATTTCCGCATAGACCCTTCGGGACAACTTGAAGGGAAGATATTTTTCAAATAAAACAATTCTATCTTCATAATCAATTGTGCCGACAATTGCACGAGATACATCAAATTTCATCAATAATTCAAGATTTTGGAATGCCTCTTCATTAGATAACATGTCAAACATTTGTGTACTGGTATCTATTACTGCTTTTTCTATGGTATCTCTCAATACAGGCCAATTGAAGGTATGCGATTTACAACCATTCTTCTTCCTATAATAGGCGAACGAGTCGAGGAACGAATTCGCTGCAACATATGCTCCTGCCTGCCTACCTCCAGTAATTGTAGCGATGGATGAAAACATAACAAAGAAATCCAGTTCATCCTTTCTGGTTAACCTATCAATTATATAAGTTCCTTGCACCTTCGGAGCAAGCACTTTATCAAATTCAACTATATCTTCATCGGATAAAAGTGTTCCTATTTTCCCAACCCCAACAGCTGCAATATGGAATACACCATTAATCTTACCATATTTATTCCTGAGCTCCTCTAAAACACTATTCATCTTTTTCTCATCAGTAATATCAACAGATATGCATATGACTTCAGTACCATTGCTCTGTATTTCCTTCAGTCTTGCAATTATACCTTCCATCCGCTTATCTATATTACCGTCAGAGGCTGCCGGTACTGCTGAACGACTTAATAATGCAAGCTTTACTTTATTCTTCGAGGCGATATATGCAGATAATTCTATACCGATTTTCCCCAAGCCGCCTGTTATTACATATACACCATCTTCTTTTACCCCAATTCTATTGCAATCAAATTGATTTAATTTTAAATAATCAATGACTTCTACAAATCTTTCATCTCTGCGGTAAGCTACACAATATTCACCTTTGCCATAAATTATTTCATTTATGATTGTTTTAACGGGTGTAAAATCATCAATGTCTATAAAACGAGTTGAAATGCGTAGATTTTCTGTACAAATAACCTTTCCCAACCCCATCATGATTGCATTTTCAGGATACAGCACCCTTTCCCTGCCAGTTACTTCATTAACATAGCTAGAAATAATAACTATTTCTAGTTCTCTATCAATATTACTCTTACTGTACGCTTTTACAAGACTGATAAGGCTCTCAATTCCTTCATTTCTAAGCTTTATTTGATTCTCACCTTCTAAGCAGCCTGCTATATTGACCATAAACACTATCTGCAAAAGTCCATCATGCTTCATATTATTGATTAACTTAGGTAAATCCTCCTGTATATTTCCAATAACAATCTGCCCGCTATTACTCTTTGTGCTTTCATTATCAATTACTATTTCAAGCAAAGGATTATTGTCTTTGTAAGCCTCTACAATTTCCATTCCAATAGCCATTCCATGGTTTAATAGGATTATATCCTGTGGACTTTTTGTTTTTGTACCTTCTAACAATTCGGCATATTCCCATGCAACCATCGAAAACATTTTTTCATTTTCTGTTTGTGTTACAGGTTCACTTCTTTCTGGTACTTCAATCCAACATCTCGACTTTGCAAAGGGATAGGTAGGGATGCTTACTCTTTTTCTATTTTGCGAATTATAAAGCTCTTCCCAATTCAAATTCGCTCCGCTAACATAAACCTCACATAATTTATGCAAGCTTTCAAAATATGCATAGGAGCCTTCACTATCAAAATCATAAGTATAGCTCTCTTTTTGTACTGCACTTGTCCCAAAATATATATCCGCCTGTGTTTTTTCTTTAAAGCCTTCATTTTCGATATAGCAAAGCTTTCTTAATAGGTCTTGTATATCTGCAAAGATAATTGCTATTCTAAAATTATAGTGACCTCTTCCCGTATTTGCTGTATAACAAACATCATGGATATTAATATTCTTATGAGCTTCAAGATAACTTATATAATTCTTAACAATTTGTATTAGCGACTCTTCACTTTTTGCAGATAACGTCAGAATATCAGCTTCATTAGCTTCAACACCTTCATTGGCTGATTGAATATACTCCTCAAGTATCATGTGACAGTTTGTCCCACTGAATCCAAAAGAACTGACTCCACATCTTCTTATCGAGTCGTTTGTATCCCAATCCTTCAATCCTTTGT
>JBAVGO010000089.1:0-1713 GCA_049684915.1 Lutisporaceae bacterium
GTGTTTTTCATAGTATTAGATTTAAGGTTAACAAAGGTTGGAGTCAGGCGTGACTCCTTTTTTTTTGCCCATACCTCAACAAAGGCTTCACCTCATTCCTTTCACAAGTTATACAGGCTCATACCGAAATCCTGAGGGATTGAAATTTTAAGCATAAATTTTGGATAATCTGAATAAGAAGAAAGAAATATCTCTTACTCCTCTGAGTTGCGCTCTGAATTGCTTAATTTTTGCATTAAAAGATTCGCTGGCCGCATTGGTTGCACGATTTTTAAAGAAAGCAACAATTCTTAGATAATGCGTTTGTATTGTTCTTGCCACTGTACCAAAAGAAAGAAATCCAGACTTGTCAACTTCATCATACCAATGTGCTAACTTTGTTAAAGCCACGTCTGCATGCTTTGACTGATGATAGATAAGCCCTAACCGCATACTCAAATAATATGCTTTCTTTATATCAGGATATTCCCGAAATAAAATAGCTGCACGTTTGCTTTGAGAGCTGCTCCAGGCTGTCTCCTTTTTGAATAGCAGGTAACGGCTTCTGGCCAGAAGTTGTTTGTTCGTATCTCCGTTTTCAAAAATGAAAGGCTGATATTGAACCCCACAAGCCTTAGCATGACTAATCTCTATATTTTCTTTGTCCATTGCCTCCCAACGTGCTTTAATACGCATTTCCTGTACGGCTTCAAAGGCCAATTGTTGTACATGAAAGCGGTCTATCACTTGCTTTGCCCCAGGGAAACATACTCGTGCTATCTGATTCATGTTAGAAGCCATATCTAAAGTAATCTCACGCACCTGAAAACGTCGTTTGCGCGATAGTTTCAGCAATACATCCGATACGGTTTTCACATCAGTTCCTTTAATCATGGCAATAATGCTTCCTTTCCTGCCTTTAGCTTCCTTATTGATAAGGATGGTATATAGCTCCCCTCGTGAAAGACTTGTTTCGTCAAGTCCTACATAAGCACCAATATTCTTCTCAAATAAGATCCAATCTTGTGCATGAGAGAGTTGATCCCATTCTCTGTAATTACTCAGATGATTCTTATATTGTGCTTCGAGTTGTTTGGCATCCAATCGATAGTGCTCAGCCAATGAACTAATACTTATGGCCCGAGAGTCGATCCATAGCTTTTAAAAAAGACGCAAATTCAGAAGAGATTTGCGTGCCTTGAGCCATTAATTTCCAATTACGGGAGATGTATTTTTCTTTTGTATGATTGTACCACCTGCGTTTCTTTATATAAAGAATACAACTACGACCACGCATAGGGTAATCATACATCCGGACTTCTTCATAGAATCCTTTACTTTCCAGTTTGTCGTTTTTATATTCCTCAGGAGGATTATTTTTCTCCTCGAAATATATTTCAACTTTGTCGGTAAGCTCTTTGAATTGGGTCATATCAAAGTAATCAAACATGCCATCAGGAAAGATAAAGCGAAGGAAAGTATCGTAATTCATATATCGTTTTGCGACAAAGATAGCATATTAAGAATTAAATCCCCTCAGGATTTCTGTATGAGCCATCTTTCCGGTATTTCAAAAAAAGAGAGTGTGCTTCTCATTCTTCCCGTTACTTATGAATGTATATAACGATCTATAAATAAAGCTAGCTACACGGTTTGCTGGTTGGGTCTTTGTTCCTGATTATACAGAAAAGATGGAATTTATTGAATCGGTAACAGTTGTACTATCTGCTTAAC
>JBAVGO010000090.1:0-40523 GCA_049684915.1 Lutisporaceae bacterium
CTGATATAGTACCTGTAGCTCCTGTGGTGAAGTGATAGTAATCAATATCTGTTGATGAGTAAATATATGAGTTATATGTTGTAGCACTTGTTAATGGACCATATGCAGCTGTTGTTGTGCCATTTGGTTCATAAGTATCATTACCTACTGGAGGTGGTGTAGTTCCGCCAATACCTACTGCTACAAATGCATCAGTTATCTTTTGTGCTACTGTTGAACCATATAAATCAGTAGCTGCTTGTTCAAATGCTGCTTTGCCATCTTCAAAATCTGAAGTTGTTGTTAAGTATGTTGTTAATGCTCTATAGTATATGTTTGACATGTATGTATTATTATTGATGCTTGTTGCTGCTAAGTAGAAAGCCTTATTTGGAATACCACTGTTTGTGTGAACTCCGCCGTAATCTGAAGTTGTAACATAATAATCATCCATATGAGCAGGTTGATCATAAAGTTCTGGGTTTGACAAGCTTCTTAAAGCGTCGCCTGCAATATTTGGAGTGTAAACATCTTCACCCATTAACCAGTCATTAGGCTCGATTAGATAACCAAATACATCAGACATGGATTCGTTTAATGCACCAGGTTGATCTTGATATTCTAGGTCTGCAGTATAGCTTGTTACAGCATGTGTAAATTCATGTCCTATTACGTCTAATGCTGCACATAGTGGAATAAATAAAGTGCCATCGCCATCGCCATAAACCATTTGTGATCCATTCCAAAATGCATTGTTATAACTTGAACTATAATGAACTGTTGACTTTATTGCTGCACCAGCATTATCAAAGCTGTTTCTTCCAAGTGTGTTCTTGTAGTAATCATATACTATTGCTGCATTGGAATGAGCATCAACGCCAGCTTTTTGTATTGATGCGTTAAATACATTGTCAGTATCACTAAATAAAGTACCTGGTAAAGAAGTTCCATAATTTGCATTATAAGTTAGTATTTGAGCATTTCTTGAAAGGTCTCTTAAGTAATAAACACTACTTACTAAGTCAATATTTAAAGTTCTTGTATCGCCTAGTACACTAACGCCTGTACCAGTTGTAGCTGTAGTTTGGATTTCATTTCTTGTTTTTATTACATCACCAGTTGCTGCATTAACAAAAACCTTCATGTTAGCTGCATATGGCTCCATAAATTGTAATGTTACATAGTATATTGGCAACCATTCGCCTTCGTTGTTGTAAACAAAAGCTTGTGCTGTAGGCTCTGTTCCATATACTTGGTTCTTAGAATCAAGTCCTAATGAAGCTGCTGCAGCTTCTATAGCTTTTTTCTCATTTAGTGATATCATATTCTTCCATGATTTTTCTGGAACAGTGTTATCTATCTTGCCATTTATTGCATATACAGTGCCTTCTGCATCTGTATGTACAATAGCTTCTGCTCCATATACTGGAATACCATCAGAAAGTTGATTAATTTTATAGTGACTTGTACCTAATGTATCTTTTTCAACATTCTTTAGCTTAAATTCACCTTTGTTTAATTTGAACATGTCTTTGTTTTCTATTAAGAAAGCAATAGCTTCGCTGTCATTATTAACAGCTTCTTCTGAAAGCTTACCATTTATGAAGCTTGGAATTCCCTTTTCTTGGTTCCATTGAATTTTAAATTCCTTGTTATTATTGTCTGAATTGTTTTGCATTTTCTCGATAATTTCTAGTTGTCTTGTTTTTTTATCATTGCTTGAAATGTTACCCTCTGGTGAAGCAGCACTTACTACTACTCCTAGGCATAATACCATTACTAATAGAATTGCTAATAGTTTTTTCATATGTATCCTCCTCTTTATTTTAACGATTTTGTTTGCTTCTATCCTCCTTTTATTAAACTTATGGGCGTAACCCAAAATTGTAATTCTATATTACCATTATAATATAATTAACTAAATTTTTAGTCAACGGTTATATATATCATAAAAATGCTAAATTTGACCTTCTCCTATGATATCAGCAGTTTAACTCTTGATATTAAGCTTTTATAGAGTTTTCCACGACTTATTATTTTTAAATAAAAAACTTCTATTGAAACGCTAAGCTTGTGCTGTAGGTTCTATTCCGTAACCTTAATTCTTGGAATCAAGTCCTAATGAAGCTTCTGGAGTTTCCAGTATACTAGCAAGTAATTTCCTATTACATTAACGATGAATTTTATTCATTTTTTTAGTCAATACCGCATAAATATTCAAAATAAGACATAGCCCGACATCTGTATATTTTTTCTCATAATTAAGTGTTCAGTTAGAATGTTAATCAATAATATCACGAGCCTGCTTTGGTCTGTTTGCGATATCACCATCTGAATTTTCAAACCAATCAAAATACTGTTTTGTATACAGTTTGCCTGATTGTACCATGGCATTCTTTCTGTCCTCTGATATATCAAAATCAGTAGTTTTGATTCCAAGAGTATCTATGTAAACTGTCCTTTGCCAATCATCACTATGTAGATGTCTATTTTGTTGACTGTCCAATATTGTTGCGACTAATCTTTTTATAAAATCGAAGAAATTATTAATATCTATTGATTCAGGTTCCTCCAGCTTTTCAAACACCTTAATCTCCTTATTTGAGTCTAATCTAAAACCCAAGGTCTCCATGTTAAAAACATAGGGATCAAAGTTAATACTATTATTGTCTCTATTATAGGTTTCATAATAATCTGTTTTAGCGAAATAATTATCAATAAAGCTTCTTCTGTCAAAAAGCTTTATTGGATAATTATCCAGTAACCCACCATCCACACACACCTCTGATTCTTTATTTCTTATTGCTGTAAAGAAAAATGGCATTGACATAGATATCCTTACTCCTTCAACCAATGTTAGGTCTGGAGAATGTTTATGAGAAAAAATTTCTGCTAAGCCTGTAGATAGATTTGTTCCTATTAAATATAAGTTTTTACTATTCTTAATATTATTTAGCTCTCTGAAGGTGGTAAAGTTGCTGCCAGTCTTGCTTTTAACTATTTCACCTATCCAGTTCCTAAAAAAATTCCCCTTATACCAACCGAATTCATTTAGAAGTCTATCTGTGTTTCTAATAACTCCCCAATTAGCATCCATAAACCTTTTAAAGTCTATCTGCCATAACATATTCCTGATTTCCTCAATATTGAAATCAAGTGAAAGCAGAAGTGCGGTAATCGCACCTGCTGAAGTGCCTCCCACTCTCTTTATATCCTTTAATATTCCCTTTTGTTCCAATACCTCCAAGGCACCTATATATGCAATAGCTTTTACTCCTCCACCTTCAAAGATAAGATTTTTAAAATGATAGTTCATAATACCACCTCCCTAAATTTTTATTCAGTTCCCCCGGTATTATGATAAAAAGTACAAGTTAGTTCTTATATCTATATAATTGAAGCTCTATGATCTAATATCTCCCTAGCAACTTTTAGCAGCCTATTCATGATCTTACTGTCCGTAGTTTCATAATTCAATAAATGAGTTTTTACTCCTATAGGTCTAAAAGCAATTAACTTATATAGAGTATAATCATTTAAGTTTTTTATATAGCCGGCAATACTTTTAATTTCTTCGTCACTGTCTGTAAAATCTTGTACAACAACGGTTCTAATCTCGTAAAGTGAGCCTTGTTGTGATGCATAGCTTGCATTTTTTATAATGTTTTCGTTGTTCAATCCTGTAAGCTCCAGATGCTTATCTCTATTCCATGCTTTAAAATCAAACATAAAACCATCTGTTACAGTGCAAAGTCTTTTAAAGATATCAAGGTCAAGGGTACCATTTGTATCAATAAATGTAGTAAGCTTTGTTTCATTTTTTATCTTCTTAAATAATTGGTACACGAACTCAGCCTGCTCTGTACATTCTCCTCCCGATAGTGTTATGCCATCAAGAAATTCTGCATATTTGCCTACGTATTCAAAAAGCTCTTCTACATTTAATTCATAGCATTTTGGAGAAGACATATTTGGGCATAACCTTATGCATTCACCACAATTAATGCAAAGTTCTTTATTATATATTAATTTTCCTTCGTTTTTCATAAGTGCACTCTGTTTACAAGCTGTTACACATATGCCGCAGTTATTACAATGATTTTGGGTCTCCGGATTGTGGCAGTACAAGCAGTGCATATTGCACCCCTGAAGGAATATTGCCATGCGGCTGCCTGGTCCATCTATAAATGTACTGTTTATAATTTTGTTTATTTTAGCCTTAATCACAGTTTCTTACTGTCCTTTCAAGTACTTTATTGTTCTTGATGCTGTCAGCTCCAAGCTTTACAGTACCCTCTCTCAGACTTTCATGATTATTATACTTTTGTATATCACTTCTTTTTACAAGATATCCAGTTATTCTTATCAAATCAGAATCTGAAGTATTTAAAGCAAATATTTTCATACCCTTACTCATCGCTGTGTCTATAAGTTTTAGAACTCCGTTTATATTTCTCTTTGCTGTACTTTCAAATATATATATATCTGTAACTCCAGTATCAAACTTATCTTGCAGCTTTGATTGTATGTTTATTTGCTGAAATATTTCCGGCTCTTGACCAACTTTAAATCTTACTCCCGCTGTCTCTTCAAGGTCTGTGTCTATACCAGACTGAGCATGGAAACCAATCTTCCCATGAGTTCCGTAGCAGTACGCCCCCTCACCTGCCTTAACTAAAGCATAAATAGCGTCAATTATCTCTTCGGCAATATCATTAGCTTCATCACTTTTACCCATTTTTAAACCATTTGTCAAGCTTTCTACACATTCATAAAGCCCAAAAACACCAGCCATAGATGTAAATTTATCAATACTTATAAAGCTTTCTCTTGCCAAAAAGCTACTTTCAAAAAACCTTGAATCTTCAACAATAAATCTTGCTCTTGCATTTATAATCTCACATAGACTATTAACAGCATCAGGTAGTACATCCTTCAAAAACTCTTGCAGGCTTGCTGCTTTCTTAGCCAACTTCATAAGATTTAACCTTACAAGAGTGTAGCTTCCTCCGCCTATGAGTAGAGTATTATAACAGCTAGCGATGCCATAGCCTTCTCCCAGCTCTTTTACAATTTCTTTATGATTTACAAAGTAAGGCTTTCCTATTTCTAAAGCTGTCTCTACTGCCAAGGTGGCAAATTCTCTTGAGGTCTCGTCAGAATACTTTAAAGAAATATTGGGTATCGCATTTTTTAATTCTTTCTCCAGCTTTAAAATCAACCTTCCTACTCTTGTTTCCTTTGGACCTATGTTCATATGTACAAAAGCATCAGGAAGATTTCTATCTATATTAACAAGAAACAACTTTAGCAATTTCTCTAATTCCTCACAAGAAACCGTATCTGCAAAAGTCTCTAATATTTCATCCACTTGACCTAAATATACAGGATAACCTGTTATAGAAGGTACATAATTATACATTATTAATAGTGCATTAATTGCTTCATACATATCTGTAGGTGGTGTTATATTTAAGTAATCACTGCCTTTTTCCATTAACAATTTATAGTCTGGAAGTATATATCTCGGTCTATAAGGAGCATGTCCTTCAAAAATATCACATATTATTCTGGCTTCTAGATACTGATGTGCAATATTACTTATATTTACATAAGTCAATGAGTTCTCCGCAGCGAAAGCTAGTGCATTCTTTTTTTGTTTGTATTCCAAATTAACGTCTTTTATTATGCTTAATATTTTATCCATTTCATCACCCTTATATTTTTAGTAGTTATGCTTATTATTTTAGCATTTTTATAGGTTTATTGATATTTTTTCAATATAATAGGAAGTAATTTAGAATAGATACAATGCTTACAATGATTGTTTCTGAAATTGGAACATGAGTAGATACTTCAACGTCATTACTTATTAAGGGGGCAATAATCTTAATATTGGTTTCAACAAAAAGATATATTTTTAATCTTGTCATGTTAATGCCTGCGTTCTCTACATCAGATTTAAAATCAACCTTAACTGAGCCCATAGGCTGAATCTTAATGCTAATTTTAGGACCACTATTTGCAAACAGCTGACTGCCAAATACGTTTACCACAGGTATCTTTAGGTCTTTGGTGCCTATTTCTGTTAACTCCGTCTGAATTGCTAGCGTTGTCTCACCTGCCAGCTTGTTCATTAGCATTGGATCTACTTTAACCATTGTTACTTTACCTGTACTATCTGTCATAATCTCAACTATATTTTTATATTCGGGCTCAATGGACTTTCTATATACTACATCGTTAATTGCCTGAGTAGCAAGGGTACGTGCCTTAATTTCCGACATAGCAATAATAGTTGGTTTTAAGTTCTTTTCTACAATGAATAATGTATATAATAGTACAAATGTAATTATTGCCAGCATTAATAAACCGGATCGCTTATTCTTTCTCTTAAAATATCTTCTTCTCATAAGCAAACACCCCCTTATTATTAATATATGTTCTAAATGCTATTTTGTTACCGAATTTGAAAAATCTCATAGACCCCTTAAATTGATATATATGATTAAATATGCTATAATTATTGTGTTATGGCAGGTCTAATTAAGGAGGAATAAAATGGACAACGAAAAGACAGGCTCATCTACATCAAGGAAAAACCAAAAACCTAAACCAAAAAAGACACGAAAAATTCTAAAGAATATAATATTAGTTTTGATGATAATAATTCTTGTCGGAAGCTTTGTTGCCTTAGGCACAGCTTATGCTTGGATTAATAGTGCAAAGCCCTTGAATATAGATGAACTGATTTCATTAAACCAAACTACAACTATTGTAGATTCAAAAGATAATATTATTATAAAACTACATGCAAACGAAAACAGAACAATAGTGACTCTGGATAAAATACCTAAGCAGCTTCAAGATGCCTTTATTGCAATTGAAGATAAACGATTTGAGAAGCACTTTGGTATAGATATTTATAGAATGTTTGGTGCAATTAAGGCGGATATATCTAGTGGAAGTTACGCTCAAGGCGGTAGCACAATAACTCAACAACTAATCAAAAAAGTATATTTATCAGACCAAAAGGTTTTTAAACGTAAAATAATAGAAATATACTATGCCATACAGTTAGAAAGACGTTTTACTAAAGATCAGATATTAGAAGCATATTTGAACACAATACCTCTAGGTGATAATGTAGCAGGGGTTAAGGAAGCTGGTTTGTACTATTTTGGTAAGGAGCTGGATCAATTAACCTTAGCAGAAAGTGCTATGATAGCAGGAATCACCAATAATCCAACACTATATTCTCCTACCCGCAAGTTTGAGAATGCAACAAAGCGCAAGGAACTAATTTTAAGTGAAATGCTCAAACAAGGCAAAATTAATCAAGAGCAATATGACGTTGCTATCAAAGAAGAAGTAAAGCTATCCAAAATAGAAAGTGAAGTTGGAACTACATACTTTGCAGATATGGTAATAGAAGATGTGTTAGCGGTATTAAAAGAAGAGCTCGGCTATTCACAAGAAGAAGCTCAAATTAAGCTATTTAACGGTGGTATGAAGATAGTCGCAACCATAGATACAGATATTCAAAACTCTTTAGAAGCTTCCTTTAAGAAAGAAGCATTGTTCCCTAAGAGCAAGGAAGATGCAAATGGTACTCTTCAGCCTGAAGCAGCAGCAATAATCATCGATCATACTACTGGTGAAGTAAAAGCAGTTATGGGCGGACGTAGTGAAAAGATAAGAAGAGGTTTAAACCGTGCTACGCAATCTCTTAGACAGCCAGGCTCAACAATTAAACCTTTAGCAGTATATGCACCTGCACTTGACAATGGATATACCGTTGCATCAGTAATTGATGATTCTCCTATATCTTATGGAGATTATTCTCCTGATAACTACGGTGGAACTTTCAAAGGTCTTGTTACTGTTAGAGAAGCTATTCAAAGCTCAATTAATGTAGTTGCAGTCAAAGTTGTACAAGATCTAGGACTCTCCAGATCAGCGGATTACCTAAAGAGATTTGGTATAACATCAATAGTTACAAAAGCAGACGAAAATGGGAATAGTGATATGGGACTAGGCTCTCTGGGACTAGGCGGTTTAACAAGGGGTATCAGACCTATTGAAATGGCAGCTGCCTATAGTGTATTCCCAAACAAGGGAATATATAATAAACCCATATCATTTACAAAGATATATGACAAAGATGGAAACTTGATATACGAAAACAAACCAAAGAAGGAAAGAGTTGTCAGTGAACAAGTAGCTTATCTAATGGCTGATATAATGCAAGGTGTTGTAAAGGGCGGAACCGGTGGACGTGCAGCAATACCTAATATGCCAACAGCTGGTAAAACAGGTACTACTACAGACAACGTTGATGCTTGGTTTGTAGGTTATACACCATATTATACAGCGGCAGTTTGGATGGGGCATGATGAGCCAAAGAACTTAGGTTTTACCGGCGGAAGTTATCCTGCAAGTTTATGGAAAGATATTATGACAAGTGTCCATAAGGGTAAGCCTTATAAAAATTTTGAAATGCCTGGTGGTCTTGTTACAGTAGATATTTGTACAGAGTCTGGTAAAAGACCTTCAGAGCTTTGTGCACTGGATCAAAGAGGTTCTACAATCAAAACTGAAATCTTTATTAAAGGAACAGAACCTACTACAGAAGAAATATGTGATATTCATGTAGTACGTGATATTGATATTTCTACTAATAAGCTTGCATCACCTTATTGTCCTGCATCCTTGATACAGTCTAGGGTGTTTATACAGCGTAATGAACCATATGTACCGAGTGCATCAGGAAAGATTCCTGCGGATAGTATTTATGAGGCTCCTACAGAAACATGCCCACTTCATATTACTGCTATTCCCGATACTCCTGAAATTCCGGATATACCGGATGTACCAGATATCCCAGATATACCAGATGAAGATGAAGATAAACCAACTGAACCAACCATACCACCACCTAACAATCCAAACTTCTAAAACAAACAAAGCCGAAGCTGTTAATCCAAATAGCTTCGGCTTATTATTTGTCGCATTGCTTTAGTTATGACAGGTGCTCCTATGCCACACCCATCCTTACCATTCATTTTCCCAGGATCACCTATTCCTACTATTATCGGCACTTCTATCATATTTAGTATGTCAACTGTATCACCATTTATTACTTTTCCATCCGTAGGGTTGCCACATTTATCTACTGTTCTCTTAACAATATTACCGTATTTAGTTATCGAAAAATCAACTTCAATACCCTGAACTCCTTCAGTATTCGATGCAACTGCAATCACTCCTATTATCTCAACTTCAGGGCATTTTGCAATGTCTCTAATAATATGCTCCCCATTTCCTTCTCCCGTATGACCTCTATCATCAGCCATCACAATAATAGGATCCCACTTAGCTTGCTTGATAAGCTCTATAATCTTATATCCAGGCAGGTGAGTTGGATTTCCTGCAGATTTTGAAATGCATCTAGCCCCGATATTTGCTGCTGCCAGCTCTACTGCTTTCCGTGCAATATCATCCCCATCTGTTACCAATATAACCTTTCTCTTATGTGCTAGCTCATCATTCATAGTCTCGCTCCTACCTTTTTGATTTTGGATTGAATAATATAGACATCATATATCCAAATACTATTGCAGCCGTTACTCCTCCGGCAGTAGCAGTTAAACCGCCTGTTAATGCACCTATTAATCCTGATTCCTTAACTCCTTTTATAGCACCTGTTGCTAAAGCATATCCAAAACCAGGTAAAGGAACCGTTGCTCCAGCACCTCCGATATCAACTATTTTCTGATAAATTCCAAACCCTTGAAGTATTGCTCCTAATGTCACAAAAAGTACAAGTACACGTGCAGGAGTCAGTTTAGTTGTATCCATTAATATTTGTCCAATCACACAAATTAATCCACCAACTATAAAAGCTTTTATATAATCCATCTTTTACTTCACCCCGCTTATTGTTCTTTCTATGGCAATTGCATGCGCTACACAAGGTATAGATTCACCCTGCCATGCAGATGTAGGAGATAATAAAGCACCAGTGGCAATAAATAATACTTTATTTAATTCCCCGCTTTTTAAAAGTTTGTATATGTAACCATTTAGAACTACCGCAGAACAGCCACAACCACTTCCGCCAGAATGTGTGTCTTGTTTTTCATTATCAAATATCATACAGCCGCAATCGTTATAAATGCTTCCCAATTTGTAGCCCTCTCTCTCCAAGAGCTCATTAGCTATATCTTTACCCACCGTTGCCAAATCACCTGTAACTATTAAATCGTAGTAATTCGGCATCCTTCCAGTCTCTTTAAAGTGTGCCGAAATAGTATCTGCTGCTGCAGGTGCCATTGCTGCTCCCATATTGTTGGCGTCCTTAATGCCAAAATCTATAACCTTTCCTGTTGTAACATAGGTTATATATGGTCCATCACCTGTAGCTGACAATACTGTAGCCCCAGAACCTGTCACTGTCCACTGAGCATAAGGCGGTCTCTGAACCCCTTGCTCCAGAGGAAATCTATACTGCCTTTCGGCACTGCTAAAGTGACTGGAGGTTGCACATACTACATGATCAGCAAAACCGCCATCAATTAACATGGAGCCTATGCTTATGGACTCTGCCATAGTCGAGCAAGCCCCATAAACACCTATGTATGGTATTTGCAGAGTTCTTGCAGCAAAAGATGAAGATATAATTTGATTTAACAAATCTCCTGCTAACATATAGTCTATAGCAGTTACACTTACTCCTGACTTAGATATAGCTCTTTTTACAGCTTCTTCTATAAATCTTGATTCTGCTTTTTCAAAACTATCCTGTCCAAAGTAGTCGTCTTTTTGAATCATGTCAAAATATGAGGAAAGCGGTCCCTCTCCTTCCTTAGGTCCTACAATAGCGGCAGTTGCTAGCATTGTGGGCGGTGTAGAAAGCTTTATTGTCTGCTTACCTAATCTTTTTTGTGCCATTCTGAAATCACCTCTATTAGTTAAACTTTTGTTTATGCGTTCTATATAAATAAATAATGTATAATCCCTACTAAAACTGATGCTGTTGTACCATAAACTAACACCGGTCCCGCTATTGTAAACATTCTTGCACCCACTCCAAATACAAAGCCTTCACGTTTAAATTCCATCGCAGGTGATACGATAGAGTTTGAGAAGCCGGTAATTGGAACTATGCTGCCTGCACCTCCATATTTTCCTATCCTATCATATATACCTAAACCGGTTAAAAGAGCACCTAAGAATACTAATATAATTGATGTTCCTGTCGATACAGCATCCTTAGGAAGCCCCATTCCCTTTAAAGAATTAGTTATAAACTGTCCTATATCACATATTAAACCACCAACTAAAAATGCTTTAATACTATTTGAAAGCACCTTAGGTTTTGGCACTTTATCCTTTATAAAGTTTTCATATTCTGTAGGAGTCATTTCCCATTTCATAGAGCTACCTCATTTACGACTATATTTTTTTGCATTAAAACCAAAGTTGCACGGGTTGGTATACTTTCTACTGGCTTTTTAATGAAGTACATATAAGTAATTGAAGAAATTACTATAATCAAAATTATTGATACAATATACTTGAAATTCTTCACTTAAAACACCCTTTTCTTTATAATTTAAAAGTAATAATTTTAATGCATATATATTATTAGCATAACTATAATTTTCATACTTTAGAAAACAAAAACAACATCATAAATTGATGTTGTTAGAGTATATTGTTTTTAATTTTGGCCAAAATCTTTTTTTCTACTCGTGAGACCTGCACCTGTGACATACCGAGTACTTCTGCAACTTGGCACTGCGTCTTGTCCTTAAAATACCGAAGCATTATTATTTGTCGTTCTCTTGGCTCAAGGTTTGTTAGAACTTCTTTAAGTGTAATTTTATCTACAATCTCTATATCTTCGTCCTCAGAGTATTCAATTTTGTCAATAAGCAAAATTGGTGATCCTTCATCGTGATGAATGGTTTCATACAAGGATTGTGTCAAGTGTACGGAATCTAATGCCATTACAAGCTCTTCCTTAGAGATATCAAGTTCTGATGCCAGTTCTGATATTGTTGGCTCTCTTCCGAAATCCTTTTCTAGTACCTCCCTTATAATATGAGCTTTATTAGCAATTTCCTTTAGATTTCTGCTGACCTTTATAATTCCATCATCTCTAAGAAATCTTTTAATTTCTCCCATTATCATTGGTATTGCATAAGTAGAAAACTTTACATTAAATGAAAGGTCAAATTTTTTTATTGCTTTAAGTAGTCCGATACTGCCTATTTGCATAAGATCATCATACTCACAGCCTCTATTTAAAAACTTTTTAACTACGCTTCTAACCAAACCTATATTGTTCTCTACCATAAAATTTTCTGCACCTGTATCTCCATTCTGTGCACGAGATATAAGCTCTTCAAACTCTAACTGTGTTATTTCTACCCGTTCCATATCCTATACCCCTAAAAACTTTTAAAGGTTTTTTTTAATCTTATGGTTGTTCCCATGCCTAGCTGTGATTCTACCTCTATTTCGTCCATAAAAGTCTCCATAACAGTAAAACCCATCCCTGATCTTTCAAGCTCTGGTTTGGATGTGTATAGAGGTTGTCTTGCTAAATCTATGTTTTCTATGCCTTTCCCAAAGTCCTTAATTTCTATTTCAACTGTTCTTCCTATAATTTTTGATACTATTGTCACATGTCCATTCTTACATTCATATCCATGTATTACAGCATT
This sequence comes from Lutisporaceae bacterium, assembly GCA_049684915.1. GTDB lineage: Bacteria > Bacillota > Clostridia > Lutisporales > Lutisporaceae > GWB2-37-7. The sequence goes on from JBAVGO010000090.1 coordinate 12,714, forward strand.
TGTTACAGCTTCAGAAACCGCAGTCTTAACATCAGCCAGCTCGTCTAATGTCGGGTCAAGCTGTGCAATAAAGGCTGCCACTACAGACCTCGCAAAGCTTTCATTTTGTGATTTACTCAGGAATTCTAATTTCATTTCATTGTCTACTCTCATGTGCTTCACCCCTTTATATACTTTCTACTGCATCTTTTTCATTTTCGTATATAGGTATAATCTTTTTTAAACCACATATGTCATAAACTCTCTTTATCTGTGGCTTTACATTAATCATTGTGGTTATGCCCCCACTAGTCATAATCAGCTTATAACGTCCAATTATCACACCAATGCCTGAGCTGTCCATAAAATTTACATTTTTCATATCAAATATAATACTTTTCGGATTTCTTCTATTAATCTCTTGATCAACCTTGTTCCTGATTTCTTCACAGGTATGATGATCAATATCGCCATCAATCCTGATAATCAGCTTATTATTAGTAAAGTCAAATCCTACGTTCATTCGCTTCCCTCCATTTGTTATGTGTACCCTTTTTGTTAAAACAAGGCATATATTTCTTATTTTTATATAATTATACAAATCATATTATATAGTTCTGTATATATAATAATATTCCTTCAATGAAATTTGTAACGTTTTGTAATGATACGCTTCTGTTTTTGACTAATTTTGTATTTTTTTATTCTTTTTTGTAATATTAATATAAATTCATTATATATTCAATCTTTTGTCGTTATGATACAATATAGAAAATTGATAAAATTTTCTATAAATATTCTATATTTTTTTCCATTACAAAATAACTGGTTCAGGAGTGATTCTAGTGAATATACTTATTTTTTCAGTATCTATAGGAAACGGTCATGATCAAGTGGCCTGTACCCTTAGAAATGAATTTATACGTGCTGACAAGAACTGTAGAGTAAAAATTATAAACACTATAAAGTTTATCAGTCCCTTCTTAGATAAAGTAATCTTGGATAGTTATCTAAACATTCTTAAGTTCTATCCAAAGGCATGGGGAAAAATTTATAAGAAAACCAACAAATTAGACCCTATCATTGACATAAACGATATTACAAATAAACTTATGAAAGGTAAGATTCAAAAGTCCATAAACAGTTTTATACCAGATGTAATTATATGCACACATAGCTTTCCTTCTTCAATTATTTCTAATTTAAAGCAGAAAAGAATGAAGGATATGCCTTTAATCTCAATAATTACTGACTATAATATTCACACTTCATATATTAACGAAAATACAGACTACTATGTAATTCCTCATGAAAATTTAACTTATATAATGGAGGATTTTGGCGTAGAAAGCTCAAAAATACTTCCCTTAGGCATACCTATAAGGAAGGAATTTAATCAAAATATAGATAAAGAGACTGTAAATCAAAAGTATAATCTAAACAATAAAAAAACTGTTCTAGTAATGGGCGGAGGTTTAGGCTTAGGCAAAATTTACAATATTGTCTCTGCCCTAGATAAAAAGCTTCAAAATGTACAAATTATTGCAGTTGCTGGTAGAAATACTCGATTAGAACAAAAACTTAACTCTATGACAACCAATAATAAACTTGTTGTGTTTGGCTTTATAAATGATATACACGAGCTTATGGAGGTTGCTGACTGTATTATTACCAAGCCCGGTGGTGTCACAACAGCAGAGATTCTTTCAAAACAAAAGCCCTTAATTATATTCTCACCCCTTCCAGGTCAGGAATATGAAAATGCAGAATTCCTATTAAATACGGGAGTTGCTGTAGCTACCTCAGAGGTGAAGAAAATACCGGTACTTATAAATCAAATGTTAAACTTTGATGTAAGACTAAAGAGCATACATGAAGTTACTGGATATCTAAAAAAACCAAATGCAGCTTCAGATATAGTAAAATTTATTTTGGATAGATATTCAAAGCATAGTTTACCTATAAGTAAATTATAATTTTGTTAAATACATTTTAAACATAAAAGGAGATATTAATATGGATTTATGGCTAAAAGAAGAGCAAATAGCTGATGCAGCTATGACATATAAAATAAAAGAAACCCTACATATAGAGAAAACAGCGTTTCAGGACATAGCAATTCTTGATACTTATGAATTTGGAAGAATGCTTGTTTTAGACGGAATTGTGCAAACTACTATTAAAGACGAGTTTGTATATCATGAAATGATATCTCACATACCACTGTTTACTCATCCGAATCCAAAGCAAGTGCTTGTAGTTGGTGGTGGCGACGGCGGCGTAATAAGAGAAGTGCTAAAACATCCTAGTGTTGAAAGAGCTGTGCTTTGTGAAATAGACAAAAGAGTAGTTGAGTTATCGTTGGAATATCTTCCGGAGATAAGCTGTGGCCTTAAGGATAAAAGAGCAGAAGTATTTATTGGAGACGGTATAAAATATGTCATGGAGAATAAAAATAAGTTTGACCTTATCGTTGTAGATTCAACCGACCCCTTCGGTGCAGCTGAAGGCTTGTTTAACAAAAGCTTCTATGAGTCTCTATATGAATGTCTGAAGGACGATGGAATTTTCGTGGCACAAACAGAGACACCTTTGTATCTTCCGCAATTGGTTAAGAAGGTATATACAGATATTAAAAATGCTTTTCCAATAACAAGAATGTATATGGCTGCTATACCTACATATCCCGGAGTATATTGGAGTTTTACAATAGGCTCTAAGCAATTTGATCCTTTAAATATTGATATAAATAAAATCCCGGATTTAGATACAAAATACTATTATAGGGATTTACACAAGGCATGTTTTGTACTACCCAAATATGTAAAAGACTTAATCGAAGGATAATTATACACTTTTACATATGTATATGTATAGTTGCTTAGGTAAACAAATGCTAGTGTAAAAGTAACTCTCCTAGTAAAATATCCCATATAACTAAATAAAGTTTAAATATTACTTATTTAATATTGCATTTTTAAACAAATTAACCTATAATAACTTTGATATTTAAATTTGTGATTTCCAAATCGCTCTGCAAAGAAGCCTGAACGTGTTGCATCGAAGTTCAGGCTTCTTTTCTTGAAATTAAAAATCTATTTTAAATATATTATCATGAAAAGGAAGGTGTTCCAGTTGTACAAACTTGATCAAACACAAACTCCGTTATTTGATGCTCTTATGGAATATGTAGACAACAATACCATACCCTTCCACGTTCCTGGACACAAGAAAGGCCAAGGGATGGATAATAAATTTAAAAACTTCGTAGGAACCAACGTACTTTCCATTGACGTTACGGTTTTCAAACAAGTTGATAGTCTCCACAAGCCAACAGGTCCAATCAAACTTGCTCAAGAATTAGCAGCAGATGCTCATAATGCAGATAGTACATTCTTCTGTATTCATGGAACCTCTGGTGCTATTCAAGCAATGATAATGAGCGTGGTAAATCAGGGTGATATTCTTCTTATACCAAGAAACGTTCATAAATCAATTACTGCAGGTGTTATACTTAGCGGTGCTACTCCAGTTTACATGCATCCTGAAATCGATGATGCTGTAGGTGTTGCTTTAAATGTAACACCTCAAACCGTAAGAGAAACTTTAGAACAAAATCCTGATGCAAAGGCAGTTCTAATAGTTAATCCAACATACTATGGTGTTTCTACAGATATAGTTAAGATTGCAGAGATTGTACATGAATATAATATACCACTTATAGTAGACGAAGCTCATGGACCTCATCTTCACTTTAATAATAAACTTCCAATATGTGCTATGGATGCAGGTGCCGACATGTGTGCACAAAGCACTCATAAGATAGTTGGATCCTTGACACAAAGCTCCTTACTTCATGTAAAAAAGGGCTTAGTAGATGTAAATAGAGTAAAAACAGTAATAAGCTTACTACAAACAACCAGTCCCTCATATATACTTCTTGCTTCACTGGATGTGGCAAGAATGCAAATGGTTGTTGACGGAAAGGAGTTACTTGATAGAACCATAGAACTTGCTCAGTATGCAAGAAAAAAAATCAATGATATTCATGGCTATTACTGCTTTGGCGAAGAAGTGTTAAAGAAGCCAAGTGCTTATGCCTTTGATCCTACTAAGATAACTATAACCTGCAAGGATTTAGGCATATCAGGGTATGAGCTTGAGAGAATTTTAGCAGAAAAATATTTTATACAGCCTGAAATGTCTGACTTGTATAATATACTTTGTGTCTTTACCATAGGCGATACAAAAGAAACAGTAGATGCTCTTATAAAAGCTTTGGATGAAATCAGTAATGATGAATGCTGTAAGCTTGGAAAGAAAATTAATATTATAGAGATGCCTGAAATTCCACAAAGTGTACTTACACCAAGAGATGCCTTCAATAGCACTACTGTATCTATACCTTTAAAGGATAGTCTTGGTCAGATAAGTGCAGAATTCCTGATGGCATACCCTCCAGGTATACCTATACTTTGCCCAGGTGAGATAATAACCAAGGAAATTGTTGATTACGTACAGGAACTAAAAAATGCAAAGCTTTATGTTCAAGGCACAGAGGATCCAGAAGTTAATAACATAAAAGTAGTAAGTGAGCTACACATATAATTACTTAAAGAGGGGTCTGCATATCAGACCTCTTTTTTATGCGATAAATACATTTTCTCTGAACACTGTTGTAATAATTTAGAAAGGTTTGTGTTGATAGTAAGCAAAGTTAATAATATAATTAAAGCAGCGCCTAATTTAGGGAGGAGACATAATGAAAAAAATTGTTATTATTTTCACAGGTGGCACAATCTCAATGAAGAATGACAAGACATTAAATGCCGCTGTACCGGCAATGACCGGAGAAGATATACTGAAGCTAACACCTGGTATAGCTACTATTGCAGATATACACTTTGTTGACTTTTCTATGATTCCCGGTCCCCACATGACTCCAAAAATCATGATGGAGCTTTCTAAGCTTATAGAAAGCAAACTTGAAAACGAAGGCTATGACGGTGCTGTGGTGACTCATGGTACTGATTCCTTAGAGGAAACTGCATACCTTGTTGATCTTACTTCAAGTACCGAGAAGCCAATTGTTTTTGTAGGTGCAATGAAAAACAGCTCAGAGCTTGGTTGGGACGGTCCTGTTAACCTGTTAGATGCGGTATATACGGCAGCCTCCAATGAGTCATGTAATCGAGGTACTTTGGTTGTTATGAACAACGAAGTACATTCTGCTTCTCAAGTAACAAAAACGAATACTCATACACTTGATACATTCAAGAGTGTTGATTTTGGTCCTATAGGCTTTATTGATAACAATAAGGTATATTACTATCATTGTTATACAAAACGTCAGCATATCTCTGTAACAGAGATTGACAGCAAAGTTGATCTTATTAAGAGTGCTTGCGGTATGGATGATAGATTGCTTAGATTCTGTGTTGATTCAGGTACTCATGGCATAGTAATAGAAGGCATGGGTAGAGGTAATATCCCCCCTGAAATGGTAAAGGGTGTCGAATATGCCTTAAGCAAAAACATACCCATTATATTGGTGTCTAGGTGTCATAAGGGCAAAGTATTAGACAGCTATGGATATGCTGGAGCTGGTAAGGACTTAACCCAAAAGGGAGTTATACTTGGTGACAACCTACCAGGACAAAAGGCAAGAATTAAACTTATGGTTGCCTTAGGACACACAACTAACATATCAGAGATTAAAGACATATTTGAAAGAAATTATTATTAGTAATATAAAAATATAGACTTAGCGGCTGCTAAGTCTATATTTTTAACTGTTCTATCATTGTATACAGAACCTTTTTTACCTTTTCATTATTATCCTTAAACACTCTAAATACTTCCTCTTCTGTCACAGGCTTTACCTCAGCATTGCCTTCAAGTCCTGCATCATAGTCAGTTATAAGTGCTATATTGACGTAAGGAATTTCTAACTCTTTTGCCAGTATGCATTCAGGGTACTGTGTCATATTTATTACTTCCCAGTCCATTTTACTAAACCAACGACTTTCTGCTTTGGTAGAGAACCTTGGACCTTGTATAACTACCACAGTTCCTTTTTCATGTACAGTTATATCAAGCTCTTTGCAAATACTTATTGCCAACTGCCTCAAGCTTTCATCATAGGGTTCTGCTGAACTCACATGTTTTGTCTCTGGCCCTTCAAAATATGTATCCTTTCTACCCCATGTTCTATCTACAAACTGATCACAAATTACAAAGTCTCCTGGTTTGTAATCTACTTGTAAACTGCCAGAGGCTGTTGGAGCTATTATATACTTTACTCCTAACATTTTCATAGCATGCAGATTTGCTCTATAGGGTATCATATGGGGTGGCAAAGAATGATTCTTTGCGTGCCTCGGTAAAAATGCTACCTTCTTATCTCCTATATTTGCTATGGCAATTTTATCACTAGGCTTGCCATATGGAGTCTCAACCTCGATTTCTTCAACATTATCTAAAAAAGAGTAAAATCCCGAGCCTCCAAAGACGCCGATATCTGCCTTTTGATTCATTAAAATTCCTCCTCGATGCTTTTTTACCATACCAATATATTACTATAAATATCAAGCATCTGCAAGAAAAAGGAATGTACTTCCATACATTCCTTTTATATCAGTCTTTAGAGTTCTCTATCAATTCAGGAGATGTTATAGGGAAAATTAAGTCTATAGGCTCTTCCTTGAACTGTTTTATGGACAATACAATATCCTCTGTATCAGAAAGTATGGAAAGCTCCTTTGAAATTTCCAAATCGGCTACCCTTAGTACTTCGCCTAGCTTAAGCTTTGATGCATCAATAGTAATATTCCTAGGTATGCTTTCTACTTCGCCTTGTACTTCTATCTGTCCCAACTGCTTGTTTATTATCCAACCGTTTTTCTCTACTCTATTACCATTAATTATATGTACAGGTATATCTGCATGTATTATTTCATGCAAAGATACAGGCTGGAAGTCAATGTGAACAATTCTATAGCTTATTGGGTCTCTCTGAACTTCCTTTATAATTGTAGGAATTTCTTCATTATCTACCTGTAGCTTAACAATTATATGCTCACCATGCTTATCTATAACGGACTGTATCTCAATATAATCTAGCATTAATAGCCTGCTCTGACTGTTTTTGGAGTACAATACAGCAGGAATCATCGAATCTCTTTCTAGCTTTCTAACCTGTTTCTTCCCTGCATGTTCTCTTATATTTGCATTTAAATTGACACTCTTCATAAAAAACCTCCATAAATGTTTATTCACTTATGGAGTATTCCCATCATTTAAGATGATTAAACAGTCTTAGTTATTTTATTTAGGCTTGCAGATTATTTCTTCTATCCTGGTATCTAATATATTCTTAGCATGAGCAGGTTTCATTATAATAGCAGAGTCAGCACCTCTTCCTGAGCCACCTACAGCTATAATGTGTTCTCCATGAGGTATAAGCCCTGCATCTATAGCCATGGTAGCTATTTCTACTCCTACCTTTATACCTTGGCTAAACATTCTTAAGGTATATGCCATTATTTCCAATGGATTAATACCTCCAAACTTTGCACTGAAGGCTCTCTCCGCTCCCGATAACACATGAGTAGTGGTTAATACCTTTACTCCCATATCAAGAAGCCTTTGCCTAGCTTCTACCTCCATCTCGTTCTCTCCTGCTTTTTTAAAGCCATTCGCATGAGTGACACATACTACCTCAAAGCCCTTATTTGCAAAAAGCTCAGCGGTATAGCCTGAATTTGAAGCAACCACTATGTATTTAATATTATTTCTTTTAGCAGCCTCCAATGTCAAGCTTACAGTATCATTTGTACAATCCGTGCCAGCCTTCTCAAAATACATGTGAATCACACCTTCCTACAAATATTTTTCTCCCAAGTACATCTTTATCAGTTCTCTATCACCAAAAGCATCTAATGTTATAGATTCCCTATCAGAGTCTTCAAAGTAAATTTCTACAGTGGTGTCTCCATCCTTAAACTGCTGTATTACAGTTTTTTCATCTACTTCCCTATATTTTAAATTCTTCTTTACCTTTTCCTTCTTTTGAAACTCTCTAACGAAAATGCTTCCACTTATTCTGATTATCTTTACGTAATGCATCTGTCTCCTCCTTTAAGTTATTAATTGCTGTTAATACAGCTCTGGAACCCTATCTCCTAATATATCAATTTTAGCCTTTGCTTTGCCAATAAGACTTAAATCAATTTCTGCTTTTATAATTTGCTCTTTATAACCTGCTTTGGCTATTACCTCTCCCCAAGGGCTTATTACCATAGACCCTCCCAAGAACTCATCTTCCTGGCTTTCTCCTGCTCTATTTACAGCTATTATAAATATCTGGTTTTCTATGGCTCTGGCTTTTAGCAGGGTAACCCAGTGTGCAAGCCTTGCAGCTGGCCATTGTGCGGGTACAAACAATATCTTTATGCCTTCCAATGCCAGTTTTCTGGACAGCTCAGGAAATCTTAAATCATAGCATATTATTATTCCACATTTGATACCATCTAATTTAAATGTGCAAAGCTCTTTACCGGACTCAATATATCTGTGTTCATCCATAAGCTTAAACAAGTGAATCTTCTGATATTTTGCTATATTATTGCCCCTTCTATCAAATACATACGCAGTGTTAAATACTTTTCTATCCTGCATGCTTGCATAGGAGCCTGCTACAATATTGACTCTGCCTTCCTTTGCCTTTGCTGCAATCAATTCATTTGTAGGCATACCTTCTTGATCACAGATTCTAGCGATATCTCCCAACTGATAGGCAGTAGTCCACATCTCTGGCAATATCAGAATATCAGGTTTTGTTTTTACCTTTAACGCTTGATTTATCATCTCTATGGCCTTTTCCCTATTTGTTTCAGGTTTACCAGGGATTATATTCATTTGTAAAAGTGAAACCTTTAAGCTTACCATATTCATTCTCCTAACAATTTACTTGTGTTACTAAAAGATATGTATGTTTTAAATATTACATTATTATTTTACTATATATAATTATTTGATTCAATTTTGGAAATATTATATTTATATTGAATAAATAATATCTTAATTCTATAATATTTTATTTTTATAAAGATGGTGATATTATGCAGAATTTACTATCAAAAAAATTAGAAGATAATATAAGCTTCTTAGATAAAAAATTTAGTGATTCTCCAGATATTAAAAGACAAAAGCTTTTAATGCGGGATGAAACATCTGCATTACTTGTGTATGTAGACGGACTTGTAAATACTGAAATGCTACAGCGAGATATACTCCCTAATGTTATTATGCTTGATAGTGATAACATTTTTTATAGTGGCCTTCCGATTACACATATCCCTACTATTGATTCGAGTATTACAGAGGACTTTAATATCCTTATAAATGATATTTTAAATGGTAAGGCAGTTATCTTCTTCAATGGATATGACAGAGCATTATCTATTAATATCATAAAATTTGAAAAGAGAAATATCACTGAACCTACAACAGAAAAAAATGTTAAGGGACCACAAGAATCTTTTATTGAGTCTTTAAGCACAAATATTTCAATATTAAGGAGAAAAATCAAAAATCCTAGATTAAAATTTAAAATGCTAAAGATTGGTACTTTAACAAATCAAAATCTTGCTATAGCATACATAGAAGATCTTGCTAATCCCGATAACATCAATATTGTGTACGAAAAGTTAAAAACTATTGATTATGATGGTATTTTTGATGTCAGCTTTTTAGAGCATCTTCTTACAGATAATCCCCATACCCCATTTCCCCATTATATTTCTTCAGTAAGACCTGACAAAGCAGTATCATGCTTGCAAGAAGGAAAGCTTGCTATAATGTTGGATGGCTCACCCTTTGCACTACTTATGCCTATGAGCTTCTTCTCAGCTCTTCAAGCACCGGATGATTATTACAGTAACTGGATGTTAGGCTCATTAAATAGATTAATTAGGCTATTTGCATTACTAATTGCAATATTTTTACCTGGATTATATATTGCTATAGTATCATACCACTATTATATGGTGCCTTTAAATTTAATTATACCACTTGCCGAATCTAGAGCGAGGGTACCCTTCCCACCAGTTATTGAAGTATTAATTCTAGAGTATACAATAGAGATGTTAAGAGAAGCAGCTATTCGTCTCCCCACCTATATAGGTACCTCTATTGGTATTGTAGGCGGTTTGATAATAGGGCAAGCAGCAGTGGATGCAGGTGTTGTAAGTAACTTATTAATAATCATAGTATCCGCTACAGCTCTATCATCATACTTGATACCTAACTATGACATGAACCTAGCAGTCAGATTTATTAGATTTGTTGTAATATTCTTTGCTTCTATATTTGGAATGATAGGAATAGTTATTTGTAGTTTGTTAATTATAGCACATTTAGTTGTATTAGAATCACTGGGAGAACCTTATCTCAAGCCGATGCTACCCTTTAACGCCAATGATTTTAAAGACACTATACTGAGACCATCTCTAAAAATATTAAAAAAACGCCCTTCAACTGCAAAACCTTTGGATAAGACGAGGGGTAAGAATAATGGTTAAAAACGCAAATGAAATTTCACCAGGTCAGGTATTCATATTAATTATATCTGCCCAAATAAGCTTTGGCATATTGAATCTTGCCTCAAATATAGCGGAAAAGGTGGGGCATGATGGTTGGATATCTACATTACTCGCTGGTTTATTTGTATGTGTGTTAATTTATCTTATGATATCCTTGTTAAAGAGATTTAAAAATCTCTCAATCCTAGAAATAAATACATATATTTTTGGAAAGTACCTTGGTATATTTTTGAATTTGTTGGTAATCGCTTATCTAACATATACAGCAACACTGGGTTTGAGAATGTTCAGTGATGTAATTAAACTTTCTGCATTGAGGCTAACTCCTGCATTGATCTTGTCAAGCTTTATTATTACACCTATTGTCTATTTAAGCTGGTATGGATTAAAATATATATGTCGTTTTTCAGGTATAAATATTGTGTTGATCATAATTGTCACACTATATTATTTGTTAATCATTAAATATTTCAGATTGACATTCTTACAGCCGATTGGTGCTTCAGGACTAAAGAGCATTATTAAAGGTTCATATATACCTTATACGAGTTATGTAGGCTTTGAGCTGCTAACCATTGTTTTTCCATACATAAAAGATAAAGATAAATCTTTGAATTACGCAATTTATGGCAACATAACTACAATGCTTTTTTATACAATAACAGTAATATTTTTAACAGGATTCTTCGGAGAAGAGATGCTAAAGCAATTGCAATATCCTATATTCTCTTTGGCTAGAGCCTACAGAGCCCCAATATTAGAAAGGCTAGATTTGTTTTTTATTTCACTATGGTTTCCTTTAATGGTAACATTTGTACAGATTTATTATTTTTGTGCCTACCACAGTTTGAAGAAGCTGTTTAATATAGAAAACGACAATAAAAAATGCATGATTCTTATCTCTGCATTTACTGTTTTTGTAATAGCATTTAGTAGATTACCAAAGGATATGATTCAGGTTTATAAGCTTTTTGATATATTGGGCTATTTGAGCATTGCTTATATTGGACACATACTATTATGTTATCTTATTTCTTTTATCAAGAAGCCTGGAGGTAAAAATAATGAAAAGTCAATTTAGGATACTTGCTCTTATTATCTTATGCTCTCTGATTCTAACAGGCTGTTGGGACCAAAAGATTTATGAGCAACTGGGTCTTATACTTACATTGGGCATAGAAGAGTCAAGTGATAAACAGCTATTGTTAACATACGTATATCCTATTATCGGTGGAAAAGTGAGGAGTGATGTGGGTATTGAATCTGCACAATCCACCATAATAAGAGGTGTTCGGGAAAAATTAGCTTATAATGCTCCTAAACGCATGGAGGGTGGAAAAATACAGCAGGTATTGTTATCTGATAGTCTGGCAAAGACGGGGATTCATGATATTCTTGAAATATTTCAAAGAGATGCTACGCTACCTGCAGTAGCATATGTTGTTGTTGTTGAGGGTTCTCCCAATGAACTAATTGTAAAAGGGTCAAAATTAGAAGACAGACCCCGAATCTCCCTCTATTTATTTCAACTTATAGAAGAAAATGTTAAGCTGTCAAGTATTCCGAATACAAAGATATTTGATTTTGATATAAATTTTTTTGCTCCCGGTTTAGATCCCATTACTCCAATGATTAAGTTGGAGAAAGAATCTGTCGCACTTACTGGATGTGCACTTTTTTCTGATGATAAAATGGTAGGTAAATTAGATGAGAAACAAACTGTTTTATTATTAGGAATAATGGGGCAAACAAGAAATACAGATTTCGTAGTTTCAGATCCACAGTTACCATCTAGCAATCCCATTAAATATGGTATAGCGGTTACATTGCGTAAACCAAAACGAAAAATTGATATTAGCTTCGGCGAAGATGGAATACCTATAATTGATATCTCTTTAAAATATGAATGTCAAATAGATGAGTATAAATGGAATGAAACAAATGATCCAACTAAGCAAAATAAACTTGAAAAAATAGTAAGTAAAAATATGGAAAGTTATTGTAATGAGGTTGTTAAAAAAATACAAGCGGTAAATTGTGACTCTGTTGGTTTTGGAAATATGATTAGGGCAAAGCATTATGAATACTGGCAAAGAATTGATTGGAGAGAGATATATCCTCAAGCAAAAATAAAGGTAGCTGTGCAAGTTGAAGTTGTAAAAGAAGGAATAATTAAATAAAGCGACGATACCGCTTTATTTAATTACTAACAGATTATTCTGTAAACATACTTTTAAGTCGAGCTGTTTAGATGCTCCGTAGAAGTCTATTATCAGCTTGGTAGTGTCCTTTACTTTTAATATATTAGTAATTGTGCCCTCCATAAATATCTTATGAAATACCATCTGTCCAATTTGCAGATTGCAGCTTTCAACCAAATTGACATTTAATATTTCATCAACAAATCTCGAAGATTCTACCTGTCTGCCATAACGCTCCTTGGGAACACAAATATAAAGTGTATTCTTAGCTCTTGTAGCTGCTACATATAGAAGCCTACGTTCCTCCTCCAGCTCATTAGGCTTAAGACCTTCACTGCCTTCATAGGGAGAAAGGCCTTTAACTACGCCGCTGATAAAGACAGTGTCAAACTCAAGGCCCTTAGCCTTATGCATTGTAAGTAGTCTAACACTATCTTGTTTATTGCTTTTATATCTAGCTTCTTTTGTTTTTTCTTCAACCTCTTCTACATGAGCGAGGAAATCTTTGATTTCCTCAAAATGCTGTATTGCGTCTCCAGCTTCCTCTAGTGCATCTAGCAGTCCCTTTGCATTAATACCCTTACTGCTTGCATAATCTCTTAAGTATTCCTCATAGCCTATATAGCCTCTTATATACTTAAAGGCTTCTTTTGCCTTCATATTGGACATACGCTTTATACAGTGCTGAAAATCCACTAATACATTTACTTGTCTACCATTAAGACTGCAATAGGTTATAAGATTGCTTATCAAATCCCCGTTATACTTAATAGCTGTAGCAATAGAATCACGACTTATATATCGTTTGGGCTTATTAAGTATCCTAGTAATTTCTTTTTCTCTGCCAATACCAACAGCTAACTGAAAGTATGCCATTATATCTCGGAATACCCAGTGCTTATATATTGATGCAGCACCATCTGCTGCTGTGAATGGGATATTGTGATCCATAAACGCATCTACTAAGGCTCTTGATTGCAGGTTGGTTCTGAATATTACTGCTACATCAGAGTAGCTTCCAGATCTAGCTGTCAATTCCTTTATCCTCACTGCTATAAGTCTTGCTTCTTCTTCAAAATCCTTAACACTAATAATACTAGGCATTTCGCCTTGATTCTTTATCGGTTCAAGCTTTTTGGGGTATCGGTTTTTATTATTGTCAATAAGAACCATTGCACAGCTTAAAATCTGTTTTGTGCTTCTATAGTTTTCTCTTAATGTAATTTTTGTACTTTCCTTATATATATCTTCAAACTCCATAAGTATTCCAGGTGCAGCCCCTCTGAAGCCATAAATACTCTGGTCATCATCTCCAACTACAAAAACATTTCTAAGAGGTTCAGTTATAAGCTTTATAGCTTCAAACTGAACAGGACTGATATCTTGAAACTCATCGATAAGTATATGAGTAAACTTTGCTCTTACTGACGCTAATACTCTTTTATTGTTCTTTAAAAGGTAATAGCAATCCATAAGCATATCGTCATAATCAAACTTGTTTTGCTTTTGCTTAATAGTATAATAGCTTTCAAATATCTCCCTAAACTCGTCTATAGTGCAGGATTGTGGCTTATAATCAACTGTATCAGACAATGTATTTATAAAATATCCTATATCATTAATCACATCTGCGATTCTATCGTCATCCTCACTAAAGTCTAGCTGAAGCTTACGGGCTATGTTCTTAATGATACTAAACTTCTCTGATTCATCCAGCAAATTGTCAAGTTTATAGTTTTCGTACTGCCTTAAAAACCTGAAAAACACTGAGTGAAAGGTTCCAAAGGTAATTTCATTTAGCTTCGCTGGGCTAGCTATACTATACTCTGCTGCAAACTTAAAAAATCTTTCCTTCATCTCTGCTGCCGCATCCTTTGAGAAAGTAACTACCAATATATTTTCAGGCTTTGCCGCACTTGCTTTAATCATGTTTGCCAGACGGTGAACTATTATCGTAGTTTTGCCTGTACCTGGACCTGCTAACACCATACATGGACCTTGCTCATGCTCGGCTGCCCTTTTTTGTTCTTCATTTAAAGTCTTTAGTAATTTATTCATTCTTAAACACCTTGTTTTCTTATTTTGCATTTGCATTCATTATATATAGCTTGATCTCCTATATCACTTACATCATGTGGTGTAAGACTGTTTACGCTGCCTCCGTTTTTCTTCCACCAGCCCTCTTTCATAAACAGTACACCCTTCTGTGTATTATCTGATACACAGACTTCTGCAATAAGACTTCCATATTCATTATATAATTCTATAAGCTGTTTGTCTTTAATATTAAAGTGCATCGCATCCTCTCTGCATATATAAACTGGAGGATGCTCTATTGTTGATGTAATTAGATGCTGGGAATGCATGGATTCTCTGCCATGTACCGTAAGCAGTCTAAAGCTTTCTGCATCAATTGTTTCAGACTTGGCAAAACAATTCTGTAGTCTGGAAGGTTCTGCAAACTCAAATTTCCCAGATGAAGTTTTAAATCTATAATCAGACCATGGCACAGGATTGTTTAGCTCTGCATAAGCATAGGAATTTCTTTTAAGTGTACTAATATCAATTCCAATATCTTGAGCCTCACTTAAAAGCTTATTAAGCCATTGTTCCTCATTCATTTGTGGAAAATTTACGATATTCATTTTTTCTGCCAACATACTATAAATTTCAAATTCCGGTTTAGCTTCAAAATACCTTGATACCAGCTTCTGATTATAAAATATATATCCGTTCCACATGCTAGAGTACACAAGGTCTGTTTCCTCCATAAAATATGTCACAGGTAGTATTAAATCTGCAAGCTGTGCAGTATCAGTCATAAAATGGTCTAGTACCACCTTAAATTCTATACTGCTTATTGCCTTAGCTGCTTCATCTGAGTTCGGGAGCTGGACAGCAGGATTTGATCTACTGATAAATAATGCCTTAACCTTTGGATTGTCTAACTTTGACAGTTCTGCTGCAAATCTAGGCTTAGCAATATATCTATGATGTGACTTTTTAGAAGGGGCTACCGCTTCCCAATTTATATAGCTGCTATATACCTTGTTGGCATAGTTCACTCCTCCACCGGAAATTCCTACGTTGCCAGACAAGGCTCCAAGCATATCTATACTTCTTACAGTAGTGCCTCCATTAACATATCTCTGTAACCCGTAACCAACATAGATTGTTGCAGGCTTATTGACAATAGCCTCTGCAAAGCTTGCAACTGTTTCTTGTTCTGTACCACTTAGCATATATAGCTCATTATAATCAAGACTTTTCAAGTATTCATTTATTTCTTCAAAGCCTTTTGTGTGCTTCTCAACAAAGGTCTTATCGTATAGCTCATTTTCTATGATGTACTTTGCTACTGCACAGGCAAAAGCAGTATCACCTTTTGGCTTAAGCTTTATGTGCCAATCACTAATGGCTGCTGTAGCTGTAACAATAGGGTCTATCAAAATAATCCTTGCACCCTTTTCCTTTGCTTTTTTGATAAAAGGTACAAGGTGCATATTAGTTTCTATGGGGTTTCTGCCCCAAATTATTACTGTTTTTGCATTGTAAATATCAAGAGGTGAATGTCCCTTCACATCACCAAAATCACATTGTTGAGCTGCAATGCCTGCACCCCAGCAAAGATTACCATTAAACGTAGTAATATTTCCCAGGTAATCAAAGAATAGATTTTCTACTTCCTTAAGTTGTCCTCCTGCTCCTCCATCATTAAACTGTGCAATTGATAAAGTGCCATAGTTATCTATATAATACTTTAGCTTGCTTGCAATAGTATCTAGCGCTTCATCCCAAGTAATCTTGACAAATTTACCCTCTACCTTTTTCATAGGATGCGTGAGTCTTAAGGGGCTGTACATTCTTTCAACGTGTTTTCTGCCCTTTTCACATATAAAGCCCTGAGTTATAGGATGCTCCTTATTGCCCTCTACCTTCGTAACTTTTCCATCTATAATTTCTGCCCTCATACTGCATAAATCAAAGCAGTCTAAGGGGCAGGCACATAACTTATATTCTGTTGACATCAAATTTGCCTCCCATCAAAACATAATATAAATATTATAGCATAGAATTGATATTCATCCTCATTTCTATTTCATCACAGCCTTGAGTACCTCAAACGTGCTATTAAACGACTTTATTTTACATTTCCCACATTTTTCACATTTTTCATTATTTTTCTTGACATTATAGATTACTTATTGTATATTAATGTATGTTAATGTATATTAATGTATTATATTGTTTATTAATGTATTAATATGCATACTTGATTTTTGTTATATTAGTTTATATATGTTACATTTGTTTATTGCAAAACATATAAAATACAAAATATTAGATTTTTTAAAGAAAAAAAGTCACCTTTGCGGGTGTACATTAAATATATTATAACTATATTCGAGGGGGAATTTAATTGAAAACAGTGCTTAAAAATCATGCACAAATTAGGGATCTCAAAATGTATTATGAGATTTCAGGTAATCAAAAAGGGGACTGGTTGGTTCTAATTCACGGCATATCGGGATCGACAAGATGTTGGAAGTATCAGATCGATGAATTCAACAAACATTTTAGAGTGCTCAATGTTGACCTGGCAGGACACGGAAATTCAACAGCATTGGATTGTGAGAAGTACAACGGAGTTATCATTGCAAATCATTTACGATTGCTCATGGACGAATTGAGAATTGAGAAAGCTCATATACTAGGTCTGTCTCTTGGAACAATAGTACAGCAGTATTTCTGTGAGCTATTCCCAGAGAGGATAATCTCATTGATATTTGCCAGTCCTATATGTAAACCGAATTACCTGTCCAAATTCTTCAACAGCTTTGCAGAAAAAGTATTTCTGAAGATTTTCAATAAGAGCACATATATGAAGATGATGGCAAACATGATGCTTCCTGGAAAAGCTCACATGAAATCTAGAAAATTTTTCCTTCAGGAAACACTTAAAATGAGCGACATCGAATTCTATAAGTGGTGGAAAGTAGTTGTTCAAGGTGATCACTATTACTTCCTATCACAATATGATATACCTTCACTTATAGTCGTGGGCAGCAAGGACTTCTGTTTCTACAGCGATGCCGTTGCTTTGAAAGAAAAGTTTACAAACTGTAATTTCAGCGTTATCAAAGATGCAGGACATGTGTTTATATTCCAGAAACCAGAAGAATTCAACCAAATGGTTGTTGAATTCGTAGATTCATTGGAAAACAATGTGGAATTTGAATATAGTTATGCAGCGGAAGCATAACAAATCGGTTTACAACAAATAGAAAACTACAAATCCTATAATGAAGATTATATATTAAAGTTTAAAGGCACTTGAGATGGATAAATCTCAAGTGCCTTTTTATATAAGTTAATACCTAATCATTTATCATCGGTAGGCAGCATATCTTTAAGATATGCATTAATTATCTCGGCAGGCTTATGATCTGGCTTATCATACCCAAGCATCATGTTACAATGCCAATAACCTGGAACGATTTCCAATCTGGCATTTTTCGCACCCTTTTGAATGAGCTTTTCATGCAGCTTGATAGAGTTTGTACGAGGTACAAGCCAGTCGTCTCCCCCGTGTAATATCAGGCAGGGAGGCTCATTCCCAGTAATATGCGTAACAGGTGAACAATCATCCTTATCCTCTTCTTTAAGCATAGCAGTTATACATGAGTTCAGAAGTGGAGCAAGATAGTTTTCACTAAGATTGAAATCAAATATTCCACTTACAGGTATCCAACATTTAACCTTTTTTATATCAATATCATATTTATTATGCCATTTCTCTCCAGTTACAAGTAATGCTCCAAGATGCGCCCCTGATGAATGTCCGAGTACCGCTATCCTATTAGGATTGCCGCCATAGTCTTTAATATTCTCCTGTACCCATTTAAGGGCCATTGCACAATCCTCAATCTGTATCGAATGCATGACATTTGGAGCCAGCCTGTAGTTGATGGAAACAACTGTATATCCTCTATTTATCCACTCAAGAGCATAAAACCTTGTATTGCTTTTATCCTCAGAAGTCCAGCCTCCTCCATGTATGAAGAAGATTACGGGTCTCTTCTTGTCATGCTCGCTTTTTAAGTGGTGGATATCAAGTCTCTGCAACGGATCCCCACCATATGGAACAGCAAAATAATCCTGTCGATTAGGATCAGCCAGTGCATGAAGATATGTGTACGACATACCGCACTGCCCGTATAAAGTCCAGTCCTTTTCCTGCAAAACACTCAGCGGTTCCTTAGAATCTACAAATTGACCATACTCTGTTTCATAACTCATATTAGTTTCTCCTCTATATTGTTATATTTTTGTTATCATATCATTCATCTCTTTAGCTATAGCACCAAGCTCTTTCGCAGAGCTAAGCAGCTCTTCGCTCGATGCAAAGGTCTCCTGGGTTGAAGCAGAAGCAGCTTCAATACTCTGCGTAGTCATTATCGATACATTGTTAACTTCTGTAATAAAGCTATTTACCAACTCCGTATGGGAAAGCTGCTGTTCTGATACATCTCTTATGTCTAAAAGGTATTTAATGGTTGAAGTTAACTCATCAATTATACTCTGGTAGTATTCCTTGGAGGATTTAACAATTTCAACACCCTCGTCTACCTTAAGCACCAGGTTATCTACCTTATTTTCATGCTTGAATATATCCTTCAGAGTAACTGTTATATCATTAAGTGATTTATCACTTTGCTCGGCAAGCTTCCTAATTTCATCAGCAACAATTGCAAAGCCCCTGCCGTATTCGCCTGCCCTTGCCGCCTCAATCGACGCATTTAGGGACAGCAGGTTAGTCTGTTTGGATATTCCCTGTATACAGCCTACTATGGTATCTATCTCCTTTGCCTTCATATCCAGATCCTTTGCACTTGCGTAGGTTGCAGTAGCACTTTCCTTTATGTACATTATTTTATCCACAGCATCGTCAATTGATATTTTGCCTTTTTCCGCAGTTTTCTTAAGTTCTTCAGAATTTTTAATAACCCCTGTAGTCCTTTCTTTCATGTTTTTTGTTTTCTCAACAAGCTGTGAAATAAGCTCTGTGCTTTCAGTAACACTTTGAGAAGTCTTCACAGCACCGTCAAGAATATCAGATGTATTTACTGCGGTCATCTCTGCAGCCTGCTGCTGTTGGAAAGCCAGTTGTGTTATCAGGTCACTTGATTGGGCGAGGGTAGTAGATATATCTTTTACCTTTAAAATCATGGTCTGAAGATCATTAAAGGATTTACTAACCTCGAATTCGTTTTTACAGGATTTATATAGAAGGTTCCTTGCCAAAATAGTACCTACAAATGCAGCAACTCCGCCGAAGGATATAACCTGAAGCCTAGTGGTTATATTGGCAATGGAATTGACAAGGGGCTCTGGGCAGGTATTCACATAAAAACTCAATATGCACGTGCCAGAGCTGAGTAATATACCATATAATGCAACTCTCTTCTCAAGGAAGAACGACGACACAAACAATA
The DNA here is from genome assembly GCA_049684915.1 of Lutisporaceae bacterium. Taxonomy (GTDB): domain Bacteria; phylum Bacillota; class Clostridia; order Lutisporales; family Lutisporaceae; genus GWB2-37-7. The sequence goes on from JBAVGO010000090.1 coordinate 32,994, forward strand.
TCAGTATTATTGTTCCCCATATATCCCTGTATGGTATGAATATAGCTATTGCAAAATAATTTATGCATGCTACTGATACAATGATATATTTATATATATTGACATATGTTTCTACATCTTTCTTCTTCAGTATTGCATTTGAAACTGCCATAAGTGTAACATTAAATAGAACAGGAAGAGAAAAATAAAGCAGGTTGATCCAGGTGAATTCACTCATAATTCCTGCTATTTTCATAAACGCGTAAAAAGCCACACCTCCGAAACCACCTATTGTGCAATAAAAAGTTATTGAATTACTAAGGTTTTTTTGATACTGCAATAAATTCTTCTTGAACAGGCTTTCTAAATTATTTGTCATTGTTGTCACTCCTTTTATTATGTAATAATTTTTTATAATAACAATAATTCACGATTTCAGATGTATCCACCACAATAATGAATTAAGACATAATTTATACTTAAAAGGATAATTCTACATTAATTGCTACATTCCTTCAAAAATGAAATTTATTTTTTATTATTCAACAAATTGCAACATGTAATATTTTGTTATTTTAGTAAGCTTATATAGTTTTTTATAATTATTTAGTTTCAGTAAATTAATCAGAAATACTTATCCTTTATGTTCACGAGGCACTAGATTTATGCAAAAAAAATAAGCGATTGAAGTTTGATTACAATCGCTTATTTATTTCTGTATGACAGCATTGGATTATACTTTTATTTGATTCTATAGTTCCATTCCCTTTTGGAATGCTTTAATATTTATATCCACCATTTTTGCAGGCAGGTTTTCTTTGAGTATTTCTATCCAGTCAATATCGTTTAGTCCTAAAGCTTTTACTAGTGCACCAAACAATACAATGTTTTGTGTTCTGATATTTCCTATTTCAATAGCAACTTGAGTAGCATCTAGGACTACTGTTTTAAATTCCTTCTCTAAGGCTTCTAAAACGTTCTGCGGGTACTCTGCCTTACCTGTTGCAATAGGCATTGATGGAATTTCAAAGTTATTAACTACTACTACTCCTTCAGGCTTTAGATATTCAACCCAACGAGCAGCTTCCATCTTCTCAAAGGAAACAAGTACATCAGCTTGACCTTTTCCTATAATAGATGAGTATACCTTCTCACCAAATCTTACTTGTGTAGTAACGCTGCCCCCTCTTTGTGCCATACCATGAACCTCGGACATTTTTACATCATATCCTGTCTTCATAAGTCCAGCAATAAGCATTTTACTAACCAATATTATACCTTGACCGCCTACTCCAACTAAGAGAATATTTTTACCTTCTCTCATTATTGTTCACCAACCTTTACTATAGCATCAAACTTACATACCTGCATACAAACATCGCAGCCTACGCACATTGTTTGATCAATATAAGAAGTTCCATTTTTGAAGGATATTGCAGGACATCCTACCTTTAAACACATTTTACACTTCTTACACTTATCAGTTTCTACTTTGCACTTTGTCTTAAAAGGAGGAAGACCCTTTATCAATACACATGGTCTCTTTGTTACTATAGCAAAAGACTCAGTTGCCTTCATTGCTTCTTCTACAACAGCATCCATAGCTTTAAGATCACATGGATCAACTGTAGCAACTGTCTTGTAGCCTATTGCTTTCAAAATATCTACTGGATCAAGTGCTACTGTATCTTCTCCCATTAATGTCTTACCTGTACCTGGATTCTCTTGATGACCAGTCATACCTGTTATACTGTTATCCAATACTACAGGTATCATTTTACCTTTATTATATACAACATCTATAGCACCAGTTATGCCTGAGTGGAAGAAGGTTGAATCTCCAACTACTCCAAATACCTTCATATCTCTTCCAGATACTTCAAAGGACTTTGCCATACCCATAGCAGCACTTATACCAGCACCCATACAGATTACAGAATCTACTGCACTAAGTGGATCCATTGCTCCTAGTGTATAACATCCAATATCACCTGCAACAACAGTATTCTTCTTCTTAGACATTGTGTAGAAGAAGCCTCTGTGCGGGCAGCCTGGGCATAGTACAGGAGGTCTTGGAACTACATTTGTATCAACAGTCTTAGTTTCATTTGAAATGCCAAGCAGTGCTTTTGCAACTATATCAGGATTTAATTCATACATGTTAGGTATAAGCTCTTTACCAATGCACTTTATACCTGCTGCTTTGATTTGTTCCTCCATAAATGGTTCTAATTCTTCTACTACATAAACTGTTTCAAACTTTGAAGCGAAATCTCTTATCATATCCATTGGAAGCGGGAAAGTAAAACCAAGCTTTAAGTATGATGCTTTATCTCCAAAAACTTCCTTCACATATTGATAAGCAACGCTTGCTGTTATTATACCTATATTTGTATTTTCATTGAGTTCTACTTTATTAAGAGGTGAAGTATTTGCATATACTTCCAGAGCCTTTAGCTTTTCTTCTAATTCGCCATGACATATTTTGGCATGTGCAGGAGTAGCAACGAATTTATCAACTCTCTTTACATATGGCTTAAAGCCTACTTCTTCTCTCTCTCCTAATTCAACTATGCTCTTGCTGTGACATACTCTAGTAGTCACTCTGTAAAGTACAGGAATGTCAAATTGTTCACTTATCTTATAAGCTTCCTTTAAGAAATCCTTTGACTCTTGACTGTCACTTGGTTCTATTAAAGCCATCTTAGCAAACTTTGCGTAGTATCTATTGTCTTGCTCGTTCTGTGAGCTGTGCATACTTGGATCATCAGCAGTTACTATTACAAAACCACCATTTACTCCAAGATAGCTATATGTGAAAATTGGGTCAGCTGCAACGTTAAGACCAACGTGCTTCATTGCTGTTAAGCTTCTTGAACCTGCTATTGACGCTCCAATAGCAACCTCACAGGCTACCTTTTCATTTGGTGCCCACTCACTATAGATATGCTCCTTGTACTCTACCATGTTCTCTAGTATTTCTGTACTTGGGGTACCTGGATATGCTGTAGCAACAGTTACGCCAGCTTCATAGGCACCTCTTGCAATAGCTTCGTTACCTGACATTAGCTTTTTCAATTTTTTTCCCCCTTACATTCTACTTATATCTTTAATGCCCACCGCAATTACAATCGCAGCAGCCACCACCACATGATGTTTTTTGTGATTTACTTTGACCAGAAATTAAACATCCAAGAGCTATTGATAAAAGCTTCGCTTCTGATGAATCTGCTCTAGAAACAAGAACTATCGGTGCCTTAGCACCCATTATTATACCTGCGGACTTAGCGCCTGCAAAATATGTCAAGGACTTGCCTAAAGCGTTTCCTACTTCATAATAAGGTGCTAATAGTATATCTGCATTTCCAGCGCCTTCTTCATGATAGCCTTTGTGTTCACATGCTTCCTTGCTTATTGCAAGATCTAATGCTGCAGGTCCTATAACAGAAACTCCCATTGCATCCCATTTATCCTTCATATCTGCTATGGCTTTTGCATCTACAGTAGCCTGTATCTTTGGATCTACGCACTCTGCTCCAGCTAAGCAAGCTACATTGATTCTATCCATTCCCAAAGCCTTACACGAAGTTATAGCATTTTCTAGAATTTGCACCTTTTGATTTAAATTTGGTGCTACATTCATACCTCCATCAGTCAAGAATAGGAGCTTATGATAGCTTGGAGCTTCATAAACCATTACATGACTTAAAAGATTTTCTGTTCTTAAACCTATTTCTTTGTCTAGTACAGCCCTCATGATATCAGCCGACTGAAGTTTACCCTTCATTAAAAATTCAGCTTCTCCAGTGCTTACTAGCTCAACTGCTTTTCTTGCTGCTTGGATTAGGTCAGTTTCATGTATAATTTCATACATTTCACTGGTGATGCCTAACTTGTTCATGATTTCGATAATTTTTTCTTGATCACCAACAAGTATTGGTTCAATCAGTCCCATTTCTTTGGCTTCATTTACGGCCTTCAATACATCTACATCTTGAGCTACTGCTACAGCTAGCCTCATTACGCCTTGATTTTTTGCCGCTTCTAAAATTTCTTTGAAACTTGTAATCATTTTATCACCTCTGTTAAATTATATAATACTAATATGCATATAATGTATATTACATGAAATGCTTAACGCAATACTATTATAACAAATTTAAAATAATTTTGGTATACTTAAAATTTTTTTGTAATAATATTTTTTTTTAAAATCCAAGCTCTTCATTTATTATTATTACCTTAATAGGTCTCTTACCAGGTTTTTTGTTAATAATAGTTGTTACATTGCACATTCTTTGAGGACTGTTGCAGTCTATGCAATTCTCATTTATTGCACAGGGTGTTTTTAAGTTAAGTCTTCTCGCATTTTTGTATGTGTTTTTCTCTATGCGTTCAAAGGCAGTGTCAAGGTTCTCTACTATTTTATTTATACCGCATATAATTATTGTCCTCTTTGGTCCATATATCATTGCTGCAACTCGATTGCCCGTACCATCGATATTTATAAGCTTTCCGTCTTGAGTTAATGCATTTGTACTGGTTAAATACACATCTGCTTTAGCTGCGTTTTCTCTTGCACTATCCATTCCCTCAGAAGTTGACTCCAGCCAATGCCAATGTACAACATTACCTCTTTCCTTTAGCCGCTTATCTAGTTCCAAAGTCTTTACTGTCATGGAACCGCCAATCCCCACACTTTCCTTTATATCTATTTCCTTCAATATAGCATCTATTGCAGCCTTAGAGCTTTCAAAATATTCTGCATCAAAGTTATTCTTCTTTAGAGCTTCTAAAGTATTGCTTACTATTCTATCCATATTATCTCTCCTTATATTTGTATTCGTATTTATTATACTGCAAAATCAAAAAAACCATCAAGTATAGCTTGATGGTTTTGTGATTTTTAATTATAGATCATAGTACAATGCAAATTCTTCAGGATGGGGCATTATGCTTATTTTCTTATGATCTTTTTCATATTTTGTTTTTATCCATGTATTTATAAGTTCTTTTGTAAATACTCCGCCTTTTAGCAGGAAATCGTAATCTTGATTTAAAGCTTCTAGTGCTTCTTCAAGTGATTTTGGAAGGGCTTTTATCTTCTTCTTAGTCTCATCATCTAGCTCAAAAATATTAACATCGTAAGGACCAAAGCCTTCTGCTACTGGATCAATCTTGTTTATTATTCCATCCAAGCCTGCCATTAGCATAGCAGAGTATGCAAAATACGGGTTGCAGGTTGCGTCTGATGGTCTAAACTCAAAACGTTTATTTTCAGGTCTGTTTGCATAGCCTGGAATTCTTATAACCGCACTTCTGTTTGAAGTTGCATAGCATATGCTCACAGGTGCTTCATAGCCTGGAACCAATCTCTTATAGGAGTTTGTGCTAGGATTGGTAAATGCCAACAAAGCCGGCGAATGTTTCAGCAGTCCACCAATGAAATAAAGTGCTGTCTGGCTTAAGCCTGAGTAACCCTTCTCATCATAGAACAATGGCTTTCCTTCTTTAAAAAGCTGCATATGTACATGCATGCCACTTCCAGCTTCACCAAAAATTGGCTTAGGCATAAAGGTTGCAGACTTGCCATTTTGTACAGACATATTCTTTACTACGTATTTAAGAAGGAAGGTCTTATCAGCCATATCCTTCATAGTTCCAAGTTCAACTTCTATTTCTACCTGTCCCGGACCTCCAACCTCATGGTGGTGATACTTAACAGGTATTCCTAGCTCTTCTAGTGCCAAACACATTTCTGATCTTAAATTATGAGTTATATCATTAGGTAAAGCTACATGGTAGCCTCCCTTATGTCCAACCTTATAACCTGAATTGTCAAACATATCATTTGTGTTCCAGCTTGCTTGAGCTGTATCAACTGTTGCTTCCATATGGTTTGGCTTGTTCTCAAAAGCTACATTATCAAATATATAGAATTCAAATTCAGGACCTATAATATTCTGATCCGCAATATTAGAATCTATCATGAACTTTTCAGCTTTTTCAGCTATATATCTTGGATCACCTTCATATCTTTTAACTCCGCTTTCAAGGGTAAAAATATCTCCTATCATGCTAAGAGTAGGAACATCACAAAAGGGGTCTATAAACGCTGTGCTTAAATCCGGAATAAATACCATATCACTTTTCTCAACTGTCTTATAACCGTAGCTTGAACCATCGAAGCCTATTCCGTCTGTCATAACCTTTTCATTGAATCTTCCTGTCGGTATAGATAAATGGTGCCATCTGCCTATTAAATCTGTTACTTTGAAGTCAATAATTTTTATGTCATTCTTTTGGCAGTATTCCTTGACTTCCTGTACATTCTTAAACATCATTTTTCCTCCTTAATAAATCCTACAAAAAGTATATTTCATTTCGTATTTAATGTCAACATTACTAAATTCTTCTAATTATCCTCAAGTAAGTCCTTTAAGCTCTCCTTCATTTTTTCTTCATTTACTTCAAAGAAGGATAAACCGTTTATATTTTTTGTACTACCTGGTAAGGTTGACAGTTGTATATTTTCTGATTCTATCGATCTTGCTTTAGTAATATAAAACATCATCTGTTCAGGTGTCATATTGGTTTTTACATATTCTTTAATGGGTCCTTGAAGCTTCATAAAATTTAAAAGCAAATTGCCATTTAAAGCCTTTTGCATACCAAGCTTTACTACTTCTTGCTGCATTTTTATGCGACCTAAGTCACCTTCTTTATAGCCTCCACCCTTGTTGTTTTTCCTCCAACGTAGTATTTTAACAATATCTTTACCCTCCTGTATGACTTGTCCCTCCTCAAAATGAATGTGTAAATCATCAGCAGGATCATCATAATTCATATCAGTTGGAACCTCTACCTCAAGACCGCCTAGTGCATTTACAATATTCTCAACTGCATCATAATCAATCTGTATATAATAGTGTACAGCTACATTTGTAAGACCTTCTACGCTTTTAACAACTGCGTCTGCTTTTCCATTTCCATAGGATGCATTTATTTTACGTTGTGCTGTACCATTATGTCCCTCGCGGTAATAGTAAGTATCTCGTGGTATAGAGAATATCTGAACATCCTTTGTTTCTGGATTGAAGCTTGCCAGCATCATAGTGTCAGCTAACCCTTTAGCTACTCCTATAATCAGTACATTTACTCTTTTTTCTGGCACAGGATAACCTTCCGCTCCGCCTTCTACACTAAGCGAATTAAGGAAATAATAAAAATAACCGTAACCACCGGCTGCTATTATTAATATAAAAATTATAATATTCCTAAAAAATACCTTTTTTCTTATCTTCAAAAACTCATCTCCTAATTACATTTTTTTACATAATATTGTATATTTCAACAGAATAAGTTTAAAACTTATTAATCCATCTGTAAAGCTTTATTATACATAAAATTATATATTTTCTCCTAATAATCATCTCATACTGATTTATTGCTATAAATTAAAGCAATACTGGTTGTTTGTTTTAATCAAATGCAAGATACTCTCTCTTGTTATTTTCGATGATTATTTGATAATAGCTTTTTACCTGTATC
>JBAVGO010000091.1:0-7569 GCA_049684915.1 Lutisporaceae bacterium
ACCCTATAGGTGGTCTACACAAGACTGTATGACCTTAGATGATGTCCCTTATGTTGGACACTTTACTTCTGATACTCCTAATTTATATGTAGCAACAGGCTATGGCAAATGGGGAATGACAAATAGCACTGCTTCAGCTGTGATTCTAAAGGATTTAATTGTACATGGAAAAAGCCCATACCAAGATGTATATAGTCCCTCACGTCGCACAATAACAGCTTCTGCAAAGGAATTCATAAAAGAAAATCTTAATGTTGCCAAAGAGCTGCTTAAAGGTAAATTCTCCCTACTACCAGATGACTTTGAGATAAAGCCAGGTGAAGGGAAAGTTATTAACGGAAATGGTCAACGGATTGGTGCATATAGAGATGAACAAAGTGCCTTACATCTAGTCAATACTACATGTACTCATATGGGCTGTGAACTGCAATGGAATTCCGCAGAGAAATCCTGGGACTGTCCATGTCATGGTTCAAGGTTCACTTATGAAGGTGATGTAATCGAAGGGCCAGCAATAATGCCATTAGAATCAGATAAAAATGTAAACACCTTTGAAAAATTAATAAAGGATGATTTTTAATAAGGACATATTTGAACGCAATAGACTTTCGACATTTTAGCTTGTCAAACATTTATCACTCGTGTTATAATCTTCTAGGAAAATAAAATATATAATTTCTAGGAGGGTTTTTGATGAAATTCAAAGCACTATTATTAACACTAACTATTGTAACTGCCCTATCTGTAGGATGTACTCAAAAGGCAGCACCAGTAACAACACCAGAAGGTACAGCACCAGAAGTTGTGACAACAGCTTCATTAGTTAACGAGGCAGCCGCTTTTGAAAAGGCTATAAGCAAAGAAGGCACATGGATTATCGCTACATTAAATGACTTAACTTTTGACAAAGAGTTAGTTCTTGATGGAGAATTTAAAAACGGTAAGAAAGATGATGCAGGTAAGGATATAATCCAACGTAAAATTGGTTTATACACTCAAGATGAGAATCGTAAAGTTACAGCTAGATTTTCTTTAACAGCTCCAAAGCTAACTATAAACAGCCCAGAAGCCAGCATTCAGCACGGAACCTTCAAGGGTGACCTTTACGTATCAACTAATAACTTCAAATTAGTTGATACTACAGTTGACGGAAATATATATTTCACTACTGAAGAAGCTAAGTCAACCTTCGTTATGGACGCTACAAGCTCTGTTACTGGAAAGCAAGAATTAAAGTAGTAATTAAAAAGTAGATGAATAATCTGCGTATCAAATCAGTTAATCAATTGATTAGTCAGTTGATTAACTGATTTTTTTATAGTTTATTTAGATTCTACATGAATTTACATGAATTTGGTTATAATGTATTTGAAGAAAAAACTACATTTATAATGAGGAGGATTTCTAATGAAAACAAAAGTCATTTTATTGGCCTTAGTCCTATTATTATCACTATTTGTTGGCTGTACTAACCAACCTGTGACAACGCCACCAACCACTACACCTCCACAAACAACACCACCTGAGACAACTCCAGACGTGACAGCAACAGCTTCAATAGTAAATGATAACGCCGCTTTTGAAAAAGCAATCAGTAACACTGGCACATGGATTATCGCAACCTTGAAGGATTTGACTTTCGACAAAGAGCTGGTACTTGATGGTGAATTCAAGAATGGTAAGAAAGATGATACTGGTAAAGATATAATTCAACGTAAAATAGGTTTATACACTCAAGATGAGAATCGTAAAGTTACAGCCAGATTTTCTTTAACAGCTCCAAAGCTAACTATAAACAGCCCAGAAGCCAGCATCCAGCACGGAACCTTCAAGGGTGACCTTTATGTTTCAACCAAGAACTTCAAATTAGTAGATACTACAGTTGAAGGAAACGTGTATTTTACTACAGATGATGCTAAGTCTACCTTTAGCATGGACGCTACAAGCAAGGTAACTGGAAAACAGGAGCTTAAGAAATAGTATATAATATATGTTGAGATTAAAATTTATCATTCACAAGAAACAGATAATCAAATTGATTATCTGTTTTTATATTTGTTTTTAAATAATTTATAAATCAATTTAAGCTTAAATTAAGGTTACTATGCTATAATGCTGTATATACAACAAAATGGATTGGATGGTGCTATGTAAGAAGCTTTGACTCAAATATTAAAAATGAAAACTTATATCGTAGATGTGGCAAATGATTAAAAGTCAGTATAACCTACAAATACTCCAAATTGAATGACATTGTTTGACTTTTATGATAAAATCTTATTATAATGGCTATCAACATATATAGTTTTTATTTTCTTTATAAGTAAGTTTTTTGCCAACAAATCCATTTAACCAGTTGAAGAGGCCATATATAAGCATAAACAATTTATTACTGATGTCTCCCACGAACTGAAAACACCACTTACAGTAATAAATACAAAGGAGGTAATATTAAGATTCACTTAGGAAAATCCTACAATATCATAAGTCTGTTTATAAGTAATACTGGTGAGAGGATTTCATCTGTTCATATAGAAAAATACTTGGCAGATTTTATCGTGTTAATGGGGCCTGGGGGGGAGAAGTGGAGGCTATGGTCTTGGATTGTCTATTGCTAAAAAAATTATAGATCACATAGTGGAAAAACAACTGTAAATGTACGCACTACTTTTAGTATTGAACTATCCCATATAAATCATGAATAATAAAACAGACATGAAACAATTACTAATAGAAAGGTCGGGAATTATAATGAAAGAATTAATAAACAAGAAAAACTTAATAATCTCAGCAGTTGCACTTTTGTTGGTCATTTTGATTGGAGTTTCTTCATTCTATTTAGGAACACTATCAGTTGATAAAAAAGATGTGGCTGTTGCCAGTGTAAACGGTAGAAGCATTACCAAAGATGAACTATACAATATTATGCTCCTTCAAAGTGGTTCTGAAGTATTAAATGGACTCATTGCAGAAAAAATTGTCGATATAGAGCTTAATAAGCAAAACGTTACTGTTACTGAGCAAGAAATGCAAGAAGAGATGCAAAAAATGTATGACCAGTACGGTGGACAAGAAGAATTTGAACAAGCATTAGTGTCATATGGGTATACTGTAGATAATGCAAAAAAAGATATTGAGAAAAATTTAAAAGTAACAAAACTTCTTAAACCTGAAATAACAATAACAGAAGAAGAATTGAAAAGTTTCTTTGAAGAAAATAAAGCTTCCTTTGATGAAAAAGAACAGGTAAAAGCGAGCCATATATTAGTTGATAGTGAAGAAAAGGCAAAGGAAGTAATTGCAAAATTATCAGCTGGTTCAGATTTTGCTGAAATGGCAAAGGAATACTCAACAGATACTAGTAATAGTGCAAAAGGCGGAGAGCTTGGATTCTTTTCAAGAGGAGCTATGGTGGCAGAGTTTGAAAATGCTGCATTTGCATTGGAAATAGGCAAAATTAGTGATCCTATAAAGACTCAATTTGGATACCATATCATTAAAGTAGAGGAAAAGAAACCTGCAGTATCTGCAAACTACGAAAATGATAAGACTAAAGTTGAAGCAGCACTAACAAGCCAAAAACTACCAGCTGTCTATGAAACTTGGCTTCAAGAAAAATACACTGAATATAAAATAGAGAATTACGTTTTTCCTCAATAAGAGAGAATAAAAAAATACAGATAACCGATTTGGTTATCTGTATTTTTTATCATAATCTTGCCTAAAATCTTCCTGAAGCCCCTCCACCACCAGAGCGACCTCCGCCGCCTGAGTTTCTTCCACCGCCGCCACCGCCTCGTCTAGCAGAAGCTGCAGCCATTCTTAGAATAAAAAAAGTAACTCTACCTCCGGTTAGTATAAAATCCATAACAATCAATATCAATACAATAATTACAAGAATTATTGTCAATATAGGATGATCTCTAAAGAAGTTGTCTTGTGTATTTACTTGGCTGGTATTTGGGTATTGAACGTTGTCACCTTCTCCACTGACAATACTACAGATATCAGAATAAATTATCTTAACTGCTTCATCAATGCCTTTTTCCTGATTTAGCTGAGAAAATTTATCAAGAAGCCTGCTACTTTGAATATCTGTCAATACTCCTTCATAGCCATATCCAACTTCAATTCTCGATTCTCTCTCCTTAATACTAAGTATGAAGAGTATCCCCTTATCCTTAGTCCCTATTTTCCATTTATTAAAAAGGGTATTGGCATATTCATTAATGTTACTGTTATTTAAGGTATCAATACTGACAAATACAACCTGCCCACCTTCTGTAGCTTTAAAGGTGCTTTCTCCAAGAGCTACTATATCACGCTCTGTGCTTATATTTAATACATCAGCAAAATCATTACTATAGAATTCTGCTGTAGGGTTTGGTATCTTTAACTCTGGCGCTTGTGCTATAACTATCCCAAAACTTGTTGTAATCAACAGCAAAATTATGAGAAGTGCTGCACCTATTTTAATTTGTTTCATTTATACGCCCCCTATGGATAGATAGACAACTCTAAAAGCCTCTTTTAGAGTTGCAATCTAAATTTCTTAGTATATTAACTAATTCTAAAACTTTACATCTGGAGCCTGTTCTGCACCAGCTTCTGCCTCAATATATGGAAATTCGTCATATCCCAATAAGTTAGCTGCTGCATTTGTTGGGAACAATTTAATCTTTTTGTTATATACCTTTACATTGTCATTGTAATATTTTCTAGCTACTGCAATACGATTTTCCGTACCTTCAAGCTCTATTCTTAGGTCTTTAAAGCCCTCATTTTGCTTCAACTCTGGATAGTTCTCTGTAATTGCAAGTAATCTTCCCAAAACAGAAGAAACCTCAGCGTTTGCATCAATCTTTTCCTGTACATTTGCTGCTCCGGACAGTTTCGCCCTTGCTTCTGCAATCTGAGTAAAGATTTCCTGCTCTTTTATAGCTTGAGCTTTTACTGTTTCTACTATATTAGGTATCAAATCAGCTCTTCTTTGGTACTGTATTTCTACATCGCCCCAAGAAGAATTTACATCTTCACTTAAATTTACAAGACTTCTTTGTACCCCAACTACATAAACAGCCAGTAAAACAACAATTCCAATTATTATTACTAATGACTTATTTTTCATTTCTTTACCTCGCTTTTATTATTTTATTGCTGAATCTAAATGATACCATGTGAAATTCATTAATATAGAATATATCACATATTATATTACTTTTAAAGTCTAATATAAGTCTGATAAAAACTAATATAGAATCACCAAGATGAATTTGATTAAACCCAGTGCTCTATCTTAATTAATGTAGCTCTAGGTCTTCTTATCTTACTCTAGCTAATAAAGCAAAAAACTTTCACATTATTCTGCATTAATAAATAGCTTATTAATGTAGAAGGTTCAATCAAATATATGTAGGACATTAGTAATTACAATTCTTTCAACATATATTATATTAATTTTTAATTACTATTTTTTATCTAATTCACATAATAATATTTACTATTTTAAAAATTCGGACTATTATTAGTATGTAATGTAATTTAAATTATGTATTATATCGTAAAGGAGGACATGCCTATGGGGACGGATTAATGTAAGTTCACTACAATTAAATTTTAGGAGGGTTATAATGAGAAAAATATTTAAATCAAAACTGGCGCTTTTTATAATTGTGCTTGTATTAGTAGGTGCTCAATGCTTCTCTGTACTTCAGCCTATGGCAGCTCCAGAAAAAAATGATAATACTAAGGAAGATTCAATTGTGAAAACAGGGGATAATTTAAACGATGTAGACGTAACTGTTTTAGAATCTGATTCTTATCATACTATTATCAGATTTGACGTAAATAATTTCAGTAAAGATCTCGTAAAAATAGACAATGAAGAATACTATACAATATCTTGTAATGATACAGGTGTTGCATTTGATCAAGGGATGCCAGAGCTCCCACGTATTAGCAGAAGTATCGCTATCCCTAGCAATTCAACTGCAAAGATAAATGTACTATCTTCTGAATATACAGATTACAAGAATACTCCAGTAAATCCATCAAAGGGTTCAATTACAAGAGATAAGGACCCTAAGGATATCCCTTATACCTTCAATGATATTTATAAGAAAAATGACTACTATCCATCTCAATTAGTATCATTAAGCGATACTTTCATAATGAGAGAGATGACAGGAACAACAGTTACTGTAAATGCATTCCAATATAAACCAGCAAGTAAAACCTTAAGAGTTTATGATTCTGTAACTGTAGAAATAATTACTGATGTAAATTCTATTGTTGCTTCAGACAATGGTATAATTACAGAAGATTTTGTGCCAGCATATGAAAATACATTCATCAACTATAACGATATGCAACAATCAACACAAAGCCTAATGAACAATCCTCCAGAAACTGGTTCAATGCTTATAATTACTTATGATAGCTTTGCCAGTGCGTTGACTCCTTTTGTTACATGGAAGAATTCTAAAGGAATAAACACTACTGTTGTAAATATGTCAACAGTATCATCAACTAACAGTCCTACACAAATTAAAAGCTATATACAAACCTATTATAATGCTCATCCAGAGTTGACTTATGTTCTTCTAGTAGGTGATTATGCTCAGGTATCTTCACCAGTATATTCTGACGGAGTCTCTGACCCTGAATATACAAAGGTAGCAGGCAGTGACAATTATCCTGATATATATGTAGGTCGTTTCTCAGCACAAACAACAGCAGATGTTGATACACAAGTACGACGTTCTATAGAGTTTGAGCAAAATGAACACAACACTACTACATGGTTCAAAAAAGGACTTGGTTTGGCATCTGCTGAAGGTTCTGGCGAAACCGATATAGAGCACATGGATATCATCAAAAATAAACTTATAAGTGATGGTTATACAACAATAGACAGCGTTTATGATCCAGGTGCATTAGCTTCTTCAGTAACAACAAGTATAAATGCAAGCAGAGGTATCATAAACTATGTTGGACACGGCTCTGACACATACTGGGTAACTAGTGGCTTTAGCAACACAAATATTCAAAGCTTACAAAATGCCGCTCATCTACCTTTCATACTAAGCGTTGCATGTGTTAACGGAACCTTCCAAAAGACCACTACATGCTTTGCAGAAACATGGCTTCGTTCAAAAGACAGTAGCGGTAATCCTATCGGCGCAATAGGAACTCTAATGTCAACCGTAAATCAACCTTGGGTTCCTCCAATGAATGGTCAAGACAAAATCATAGACTTACTAATTGCTGAATCCAGAATCTCACTAGGCGGTTTATGTTATTCAGGCGAAACTGTTATGTTGGATAACGGAACAAGTGATGATATATTAACCTTCAATACTTGGACTTTATTTGGAGATCCATCAATCCAAATAGTACCAGAAGGTACAACTCCTCCACCAGAAGATGAGGATACTTATGAGCCAAATGGCACAACAACAGCTGCATATGGTCCATTAACAAGTGCTACAACATATAACTCATATATTTACTCATCAACAGATATTGATTACTATCACTTCACCACAGGAGCTACAGGTACTATATCAG
>JBAVGO010000092.1:0-16087 GCA_049684915.1 Lutisporaceae bacterium
AGTTGTTGAGGTCTGGCATATTTGGTGCTTCTATCTCACCTGGTGCTTGTGGGGGTTGGTCTGAACCGCCTATAGCAGGTGAAGCTGGGAGTATGCCATTTAGTGGGTTTGGGAGTGTAAATGGGTCTCCGTTGTATTTGGGAATGCTTCCTAGTATTTCTTCTGGTGTTAAGAAGGAGAGCATGTCCCCGCTATAGTCTGCAAACACTGTTGTGCTAGCACTTATTATTGTGGTTAAGATTAAGATAATGGATAGTATCATTGAGATATGTCTGTTTAGATGATTTTTGTACATTTTATATCCCCCGTTAAATAGTTATGGAAAATACAAAACACCATGCCGTTTGACATGGTGTGTATTCGCCATTAATTTGGCAACCCGGCTGTCATAGCATTTGCTTTAGACCCGTGGCTTTGTGTCCTTATCTTTCGATAAGTTTACCTTTTCTATTGTGGAATTTGTAATTATAACTATATTTTTACATTATTGGTAAGTGGTAATTAAGATTATATCGAATATTGTGGATATTTGCAATAAAACATAGGACAATATCACTATTTCCTATAGTAATATTGTCCTATTGTGTTAAAAATGATTGATTTTATTAAATGTATATTGCATATTGCTGAAATCCAATCACCTATAGAAGAAAATGAGCAGAAAAGTGTTGATGCAGGACACTCATCTTGTAAGCTTACAGATTTCTCCTGAAGGCATTGTAGGAGCGTATCC
The DNA here is from genome assembly GCA_049684915.1 of Lutisporaceae bacterium. GTDB lineage: Bacteria > Bacillota > Clostridia > Lutisporales > Lutisporaceae > GWB2-37-7. Next base: position 734 of record JBAVGO010000092.1, read on the forward strand.
GATTAAATATGAAGCTATGAAGGTTATACAGAATAACGGTAAGGAAGCAATAGTTGAGGTAAACGATGATAAATCACCGATTAGGAAGGTATATCTTAAGAAACTAATTAGGCAGGACAACACAGAAATATGGACCGTAGTTGGATATGACCCAATTGGTAAGTAATAATAAAACCTTCAACTTATGTTGATTATAGGTATGACAAGCATTACTTAAGAGGAACTTTTTATGATAAGATACGTCAAAACTATATGATTAATGTTAGGGAGGACTACAGTATAATGATTAATAAAAAGAGATTTTTTCGAGGTCTGTCTATAGCAATGGTTGCTTTAATGATTACTGGAGCAGGATTGCTTGCAGGCTGTACCATAAAGGAAACAAGTAAAAATATAGAAGACAAAGAAGCTATACAGGAAGAGCTTCAGAATAAAATTATGTCTGATTTTGATGCACTTTTGGAAGGCAGTCCAAAAGCAGATGCAGTGATTAAATTTATTGACGAAAACATATCTAAGATATCAAAAGAAGATGCGTCTACAATGCTTTTCAAGCTTGAGGATATTCAAAAAAAGGAGTTGCCAAAGCTGGAAGAAAAGTACTACGCTGAAGCTATTCAGCTTGAGATGCAAAAATTATATATGACTGACTTCGATTTAAATAAGCTGGATGAAACACAAAATAAGGAACTACAAGATATTCTAAAAGAAACCAGGGATATGGGATATAAGGTTGAAACGGCAGAAGGGATGTTCTTTCCTGTTATGAATTATGAGTTTTACAAAAAGTATAGTGCTTATGTAACAGTAGATATAAAGGAATATATAGAGCTTATGGCGGTGGAATCCAATGTGACTCCTATTAAGGATGCAGCGCTTATGATTGGTTGGGATGAAATCACAAAGAGAGCATTGTCCCAAGAAAAGTTTATAAAGGATTATGCAAGCTCATCAAAGGTGGATGCGATAAAAGAACTGCAAAAGAGATACATTACTTTTATATTGTTTGGTTCAAATAATACACCACTTTTTAGCTACGATACAAAGGTAATGATGACAGAAGCGCAAACTATATTTTCGAAGGATATAAAGGATAATAAAGATAGTGAATTAATGCAGATGTTAGGCAAGTATATGAACATATTGAAAAAAACGGATTATAAGTTTTCAGAAGAAGCAGAGAAATTCAGAAATGATGTAATGGAAAACAATACACTATAGTAAAAAACAAGCCGCATATCATTTATTGATATGCGGCTTGTTTTTCTTTGTAAAAGAAAATTAAGATAAACGGCAAGTGGAAGGAGCATCAGGTTTATGGCAGTCTGAGGTAATTTATTTTGATATATTTCCTATAATTTCCTAAAATTAGGTACGTAGCACTATTATATCTGTCAGTAAAGTAGCATATAATAGTATTAAACAACTTAAAAAAATATACCAATAAAGGGAGGAATTTGAAAAGAGAATTTTACGTCAAAGATGTAATTTAAAATGACTAAACATACCAAAAATATGAGGCAGAGGAGGGCGTAAAATGAAAGTTAAGGTTTTAATTGCTCTGGCGCTGTTGTTGGGGATGTATTTATTATATATCCTTGTTAAAGTTGCCTATGTATTTTGGTATAAAAAGACTCCGTTAAAAGATGTTATAGACAATGCGGAATCTCCATATCTAAAGAATCTGTCTGATAGAATGTCTAAGGAAATAGGCATAGGACTGCTTCTTATTGCTAATTTTATATGCCTATCAATCATACCTTCTTCTGCTATGCTTATTTTGGGAGAAAATGGGCTTTCTCTTTCTCCATATATATTTTTTGGAGCATTGCTTTTTTTGGCAGAGCTAGTAATTTACTCGTTCATATATGCAAATCTAAGCATAGGAGAGTTGGCTATAGGTGGTGTTAAGCTTTCTAAGCTTGAATCAGCAGATGTTATAGAATATAAGAATACGGTGGATAAGCTTATAAATAGATACAAAGAAAAGCTGTATGCACAAAACAAGATTTTTCTAGCCTTGAAGGAACATAGCAGCTACATTTTTGAAGGGATTACAAGTGCACAGGACCCTAAAACTGTGTACATAAATAGCATTAGGTGTGTTTTACAGGAATATCAGAATCTTCAAGTAGCAAAAGAAAATGATTATAAAATTGATATCTATTGGAAAAGTGAGACAGATTATGATAAAGTAAAGGTAATATATAACATTTGTCAGCATAGTAGCAATCTAATAAGGGACAATACATACAAGAATGGCAATACAACAGTTATAGAAGAAGTCGGGAAAAGTATAGTAGTTTCACCGATGCAGAGCAGAGTTATTGATGGAGAAGTTCTTATAATAATTTTGAGTCATAAAGAAGATCAAATACTTGACTCTGAAGCATATATAATACAAAATATAATTATAGGTATTGATGAGCTTATATTCAATGAAATTGAATTATATGATTTCAAATATTTATGTTAACAAGAAAATTAACCAATGATGGGTCTTAAGGAGGGTATGTTATTGAAGCAATCACTAGCTGGGAGCAGACCCGGATTGGCACAATTAAAGAACAATATAGAAAAAAATAAAAAGATGGTTAGAACAGCGTCTCCTGTAACTGGTGAGAATAAAGGATTAGCAGAACTGGAAGCTATTGGAGAAGAACTCTATCAAAAGACTCGGCTAGAAAGAAAAAAATCCGGAAGGTCAATATTTTCGAGATTAATAAAAAAATCATAGCTTGAAGCTGTACAATATTGTGCAGCTTTTAATACTTTTTTGTCCTGAAGCATATATATCTAATACGGTTGGTTAGAATAAGTATAAAGGTGGTATGCTATGGAGCAACTCAAAGTAAACATTAAGAAAAATCAAAGCATGGTAAGGAAGCAGGCGCCTATTACTATAGGGAGCAGAGGCTATTGCAAAGTAAAAGAAAGAATGGAAAGAGTATGTAACAAGCTTAAGGGGAAATACTAAGTCTAGGGAGAGCAAATAGGGCAGAGTCTTTAGAAAAAGGACTTTGCCCTATTTAAATAAGATTAGTAACCTATGTTACTGAATTTCTTAATATAAGGTATTACAATTAGAGTAATAAATCAATATGTGTAACGACTTGTTCAGAGGGTACAATAATATACAAATAATAAGTTTTAAGGAGAGATAAAATGATAGAAAAGATATATCCATTTAGTTTGATGGACGAGAAAACTATTGAGAAGATAGTTGATGACGAAAATGTGGTTATAAATCACATGATACTTACAAAGAATTCTGGTTTGCCTGAACATTATTCCAACTCTAATGTTTACATGATAATAGTAAGAGGTAAAATGACTATTGTGTTAAATGATGAAGAGGCAAATATTCATGAGAAGGGTGATATTCTATACATCCCTTTCAAAACAAAAATGAATGCAAACAACTACCATGACGAGATACTTGAGTTTTTCGTAGTTAAAGCACCAAATCCAAGAGATATGGAAAAATAATCACACTTTCTATAAATTACCATTTGACATAGGATTTCGCATGTCGTATAATCATAACAATTTAATAAAAGCTCTTATCCAGAGAGGCTGAGGGACTGGCCCTATGAAGCCCGACAACCGACATTTTTCATTTGAATGCACGGTGTCAATTCCTGCAGTAAGCAATTACTGAAAGATGAGAGAGGAACAAGGTATCGCTATAGCTATATCTATAACCTCTTTCGTTGAAAGAGGTTTTTTTTAATGCAAAAAACTTGAGAGGTGGTGATAAACATGTATATAAGTCAAAACGCAGCAAAAAAGTTGATAATATACATATATATGCCTTTATCCTATTTGGAGATAAATAAACTGCAATCTTAAATGAGGTGAAGACATGATTGAAATAAGAAGTTTGAGTAAGGCTTTTACAGATAAAAATGGGACAGTTGATGCACTGAAGAACATAAGTCTCGACATAAAAAAAGGAGATATTTGTGGAATTATTGGTCTTAGCGGTGCAGGCAAATCTACTCTCATCAGGTGCATAAATAGATTAGAGGAGCCTACTTCTGGAACTATACTCATTGATGGGCAAGACATAATGAGGCTAAATAAAGAGGAGTTGTTAAAGCTTAGGAGAAGAATAGGAATGATTTTTCAAGACTTTAATTTATTAAGTCGTAGAGATTGCAGTAAAAACATAGCATTTCCCTTAGAGGTTTCTAATTGTCGTAAAGACTTTATAGAGGAAAGAGTAAATGAGCTATTGGCATTAGTTGGACTGGAGGATAAAAAGCACTGTTACCCCAGTAAGCTGAGTGGAGGGCAAAAGCAAAGGATAGCAATAGCCAGAGCTCTTGCGGCAAAGGCAGACACACTGCTTTGTGACGAAGCTACTTCGGCTTTAGATCCTAGCACAACTAAATCAATATTAGCTTTGCTTAAGGAAATAAATACAGCCTTCGGAATTACAATAATTTTAATCACCCATCAAATGGAGGTTATTAAAGAAATATGCAATAAGGTAGCTGTTATTTCAGAGGGCGAAATCGTGGAACAGGGCACAACCTTTGAGCTATTTTCACAGCCTAATAACCCAGTAACTAAAAGGTTCTTGAGTGATAAAAGCTTGGAGGGAGCTTTGAGTTATGCTACAAAGAATAATAATTCAAGGCTGTTTAAGCTTACTTTCTTGCAGGAAACAGCTAATCAGCCGGTGATATCGCAGCTTATTAAGTTAACGGGTGTAGAAGTAAACATAATTGCTGGACATATCAGTAAGGTACAGGATAAGTCCTATGGAAACCTTGTTGTGGAATTGTCAGGCAATGATGAGATATTGGAAAAGGCAATAGATTATTTAGCACAGAATAAGCTAAAGGTAGAGGAGCTGGTGGAGCATGTATGAGCTGTATAGTATTTTAATTAAGCTGTTATATTTGATGCCTCAGCCACTCTTAGAAACCTTGTATATGGTTATTGCTGCTACAGTGTTTTCTGTACTGCTAGGCACTCCCTTGGGAATTGCAGCAGCTATATCAGAGGAAGGTCATATATTTCCTCATAAAAATTTAAACAAGGTGTTAAACGTTGTAATCAATATAGCACGGTCACTACCATTTATTATACTTATGATAGCAGTTTTTCCTCTAACTAAGCTGCTGGTAGGAAAGAGAATAGGCACTACCGCAGCCATCGTACCCTTGACAATTGCTGCAATACCCTTTGTAGCTAGGCTGGTTGAAGGCTCAGTTAAAGAGCTTTCCTGGGGGGTTATTGAAGCTGCATTGTCCATGGGTGCCAATATAAGACAGATAATATTTAAGGTAATATTACCAGAAGCATTGCCCTCATTAGTATCAGGAATCACATTGACAATTATAAATCTGATTGGTTATTCAGCTATGGCAGGAGCAATCGGAGGGGGCGGCTTGGGAGATTTAGCAATACGCTTTGGATATCAAGGTTTCCAGGAGGATGTGCTTATAGGAACTGTAATTGTATTGGTGATAATAGTTCAATTGGTACAATTTTCAGGAAACAAGATATATAAAAGCTTAGTAAAGTAGTGGGCGGTTTTCATGCCATAATTATAAAAAAGGAGAGAAAAAAATGAGAAGAATAATAGCGTTAATAATAGCAATTTCAATAACTATAATAGGTGCAGTCGGGTGCACTGCAAAGCCAACAGAACAAACAACAGGTACAGCACCGACAACAGTAGAAGCTCCTAAAGTAACAGTAATAAAAGTAGGTGCGACTCCAATTCCTCATGCAGAGCTTTTGAATTTTGTAAAGTCGCTTTTGGAAAAGGAAAACATTAAGCTGGAAATAGTTGAGTTCCAGGATTATGTACAGCCAAATACTGCTTTAGTTGATAAGGAACTGGATGCAAACTTTTTCCAGCATCAACCATACTTGGACAGCTTCAATAAGGAAACGAATCAAAACCTTATCTCAGCAGGAACTGTGCATATAGAACCCCTTGGACTTTATTCAAGGAGTATAAAGAATGTTAGTGAGCTTAAGGATGGAGCAGTAATTGCAATACCAAACGATTCATCGAATGCATCAAGAGCTCTGCTGTTACTTCAAGCGAATGGTTTATTAAAGCTTAAAGATGGCGGGTCAATTACATCAACTGAAAAGGATATCGTAGAAAATCCTAAAAATTTAAAAATAGAATTGGCAGATGCGGCACAGCTTCCCAGAATATTAGAGGATGTTGATGCAGCAGTTATTAATACAAACTACGCACTTCCTGCAAACTTGAATCCCGTTTCGGATGCCCTGTTAATTGAAGGCAAGGATTCTCCATATGCTAATATAATAGTTGTTAGAAACGGTGATGAGCAAAGAACAGAAATCAAGAAGCTTGTAGAAGTTTTAAACAGTGCAGAAGTGAAGAAGTTTATAGAAGAAAAATATCAAGGTGCGATTGTACCAGCATTTTAAATAATCGAAAGCTCCAAACAATTTGTTTTGTTTGGAGCTTTCTTCTATTTTTTAAATTATATTTCAGTTATGCATGATTTTTGTCGGGATAGCCCTTTCGTAGACATGCACAGTAGCCTTTAAATTCCTTAACATCCTTTACCCATTTTTGCTGCTTACTACCCTCGCCATATTTTCTTTCCACAATTCTTTGAAGCTTGGTTTTGCCATCTACCTCTTCAAATAATTCATCCTTGAACATATAGACAATAAGCTTCTTTTCGTCATCTAATTGGCTCCAACGTTTACAAAGTCTACTGCCACCAGCAGCATATTCATGTAGAGACATAGTTTTGAGGTTTATAATAACAGGCATATAATTTTTTGGGTTAAACCTTGTTACTTTTAATACTTCTGTGTTAGTAAATTTATAGACACTGTTCATTATCGCGTTAAAGTCTTTTGCTACTTGAGCTCTTTCACGGAAGTTAATTTCAATGTCAAGACCAAAGCTGCCACTGCCACCACTAGAATTCACCTTTATTGTTTGAGGTGAATTTGGGGTCAAGCTGGAAGGGTCTATAACATAATCAATATTACCTAGACTCTCGCTACCATCCCAAAAGTAAGTTGAATCATCATCATAGGAACTTGCATAAAAATGAACTGGAGTATTTTTATTACTTAATGCAATAGAGAAATCCACTCCGCCTAGGCCTGTTGAGTGACCTGAGTGAAGATTATATTGTTTTCCAATCTGATATAGAGGATGGTTGTTCAAATTAGCTTTCAAGAATATTTCTCCACTACCACATGGGTCTGTGTCATCATATACATAAAATTTCTTTACCTTAACCTCCATAATATCAAGAGATATATAGAAATTTATGGTTTTAAAGAAATAGCATATGATACCAGCTACAAAATCTATAGTAATTGGGATGAGATCTGATGCAATAGCCTTGCAGCCCATATCTGTCAAATCACCAGTTACATCTCTATCAATAGGGAGAACATTTGCTAAGGAATCATAATAATGATCCCAATGATATGGATGTCCAGTACCTCTACCATCAACATCATCTGAATCATAAAGCCTTGATATTTCTCCTAATTCACGAAAGTACTTCCTCAAATCCCAATCAGGGTTATATACTATACTGGAATATGGAGTAGTATCCCAGTCATAGGGTAGCAATCCATCTCCATATTCTTTTGTTATATCACTAGTATAATTTTCATAGTCATCATCGTCAAAGCCACATATGTTCAAATGAGGATCATTGTGTATATGTGCAGGCGTTCCGATATCTGTAAGAAGGTGGCAAACTCTTCCAAGACAAATTAACGCATCTTCAACTTTTCCTTGATTGTAATTACCTATTACATGGTGTTCCCAATATTCTAATGCTCTGCTTAACGCAGATCTAAATTGACCTAGAACAACTTGTTCGCCAATTACTCCGCCAATCAATGATCCTAATGCTCCCATAGATAAGCCGAGAATGTTTCCCAGTCCTTCTGCTGTTATCGTAAGACCTTTGCTTTCATCCAAATCAGAGTTCCAGAAATGCTCCATCCATGGCCAATAATCGCCTGGCATTACACCCTCAGGAATATGCTGAAGATCTGGGTTTGGAATAGGTCCCGGGTTACTTGTATCATCTTCTATTACAGCTCCAAGTAATAGAAGCTCCAGCTTTGTTTTTCCTGCATGTTCACCTTGGGTTATTGTTTCTGATAAATAGGATTTTAACTCTGCGGGAAGCATTTTAGCAGCTGAGTTTACAATAGACTTGTGTACGTTACCATTCATTAAATTACCTCCTTCTTATATATACTTACTAGCCTTATGTAAGTATATATAACATTATTAAATCATAGGTAAAATATGTATGCAATATAAATTGATAAAATTTATGTAAATTTTTCATTTTTTTGAAATAGGTAAGTAACTGTTGGTTATTAGTATTAGTAATCCCGATTATTAGCAGTTATAAAATTAAAAGTGGTGACAGATATTACTGATATGAAGAAACATTAGGAGGACTTCTATGGAAAAACAGAGCATTTTATCAATTTTAACATTATTGAAAACCCTATCAATATTCTGCTTAATAGCTGTTACATATGGGTTGCTCTTTTTAATATATAAGATAAATATAATTTTTATACCAACATTTTTTCTTATTGTATTCCTTATATATTTGACTTTTAAGGATTATAGCTTAGGGAAGAAGATTTTTAGTATGAAACCATTTTTAAAAAAAGGGGGTAATTATTACTATAATAAGGAAGGTCATATAGTCAGCATATATATAATTAATCCTATGAGTTATAAAGAAAATGATAAAAACAGGCTGATAGCTTATATAGAAGAAGGTTGCTATATTGAGAAGCATGGAAGGAAAATCAAAGCCTTTTATCTGCCCAAAGTTAATCTTGATGAAGCGGAGATACACATAGATAAGGATGGTATATCGACAATAGCTGAAAAGGAGTATTATAAAGTAGATTTGGGAAGCGGCGGTAGATTGCAGAAATATATATTTCCTTGTGCTTTGATTATGGACGATAAACAAAATGTAGAGGTTATACAAATTGAACAATAATAAAAGTTATATTTTTAGAAATATAAACCAAAATGTATAACTTTTTTATAACAACACAAATATAAAAATGGGCAAACTATATATGTTGTGAAAAAGATTTATCATAAACAAAAGCAGTAGAAACATCTGCTTTTGTTTAATCGGTAATGTATTTTTCTCAACATATGAATCAAGGAAATGTCTGAAATATGACAAATTTATTTTAGGGGTGATAATTTGAGGCATTTATTATCAAAAAGAATAATATGCAGTGCTTTAGCTTTTACTTTGATCATAGCATCAGGGACTTTTGTTTTTGCTGAACTAGACAATGGAGTAAACAGAAATATGAGTTCAGCAACCTTAGTAATGAGAATTTCAAATCCACCAGCTAACAGTCACAAGCATGAAGGCTTTAAGACTGTTATCAATAAGCTTGTAGAAGAAAAAAAGCTAAGTAGAGAGAAAGCAGATCAGATTATCAAACATGTAGAAGAAAAGGTAAAAGAACAAACAAATAAGGTCGAAAAACAAGATAAAAGAAAGTTCCAAAAGAGTCATCTGATTGAAGAACTAAAAAAAGATGGCATAATAAATGATACTGAAGCTGAAGCAATTAGAAGTAAGTTTAAAGAAATAAGAGAGCAAATTTTAACAGATAAGCTAAATGGAATGGTTCAAAAAGGAACTATCACTCAAATTCAATCAGATAAAGTCAAGATGTATTTTGAAAATGCAAGAAAAGAGAGAACAGAAAAATTAAAGAACATGACTGAAGAACAGAGAAAGACTTATTTTAAAGAACACAAAAGAGGTCAAGACGTAATAGAAAAGCTAGTTGAGGATGGTGTAATAACCAAGGAACAGGCTGAAGAGTTAAGAAAAACCTTAATGGAAGGTCATAAAAACCATAATGGATAAATTACAACGGTATATGATGTAGAAAGATTTTGATGCGACCATGAGCTGTGAGGTTTATGGTCGCATTATTTGATATAATAAGGGTTAGTGTAAAATATATAGTATAAGGAGTGATAATATTTATGTCAACTAAACAAATAATTCCTGGTAAAAAATATAGACACTTTAAAGGTAATGAGTATTTAGTATTATATATAGCTAAACACTCGGAGACTCTTGAGGAACTGGTGGTATACCAAGCTCTCTATGGTGAACGAGGTATATGGGTAAGACCTCTTGACATGTTTCTTGAACAAGTGGAAGTAGATGGAAAAAAAGTACATAGATTTGAGGAAATAGAATAGGACTACAATTTTTTCCTAAGCTTCCCAACAATAAAAAGTAATACAGGCGTACCAAATCCAAAAAGTGCACTAAAGGGTGCAACAATACTGAATGCAAACAGATCTAGCTCTAATCGGTTCTTATAAAAGGAATTAGCAGCTATGAATGCCAATACAAACATAATATTTATATTATTTCTTGTATCTGATAGCTTAAATAGGTTTTTTGCTATGTTTAATGTTAATATACTCATGGTTGCAATTAATAATGCATCTGTCAGCATCCACTCTGCTATAACTATAGATTCTATGTTCTCAATAGTGTCAAAAATGGATATTTGTTTAACTACGCTTAGAAAAGGAATGGGAGATCTGGCTACAACCGAGCTGCCCAGTATGCCAAAGCTGCAAAGCAGCAAGGCAATAAAGATAATTAATAATACCAATGAGCCCTTAAAATAAAGTTTTCCAATATTCTCCTTTCCTACTATATTATCACTAAATAGAAATAAGGAAAATAATGAAGCATACAGGGACAAACTGCCAACACTAGCTTTTATAATAGGCATTGTGTCATTAAAGGATATAGGGAATATTGTATCTATCCTTATTCGAGGCAGTAATAACGCCAATAGGAAGGCTAAGATGATAAATATTATAGGAAAAAGAATCTCGCCCATTCTTGCTATTGCTGTAGCGCCAGAGCGCAAAATATAGGATATGACTATCAACGATATAATAATGAAGAAATTAAGATTAACATTTGTATAGATTGAGCTGACTAGTCTTTCGGCATTATATCGAGCAAAAAAACTTGTTAAGAAGAAAAACCAAAAAAAATGAACTGTCAGTAATGCTGTACCAATATATTTGCCTAATATATCCTTTATCACCTCAGAAGTGTTCTGCTCTTTATACTTATTAAAGATTTTGTGTAATAAGTAAATTAAGAGACACACAGGCGGCATGGCTGCAATAGGTGAGATCCAGCCAGCCTCATTAGCAGACTTAGCAGCAAATACTGGCAAAAATCTTACTGCTGGTGAGATGTTCATTACAACAAATATCATTATGAGTTGTTTAACACTAACTTTATTTTTTACATTTTGATTTGATTGCATATATTGTTCCCCTTTTATTGTTGTACTCCTAACAAGTTCATAATGAAGCTAGATATACTGCTTGTAAATAAGTGTGTTGAATAATAGTAGCCAGAAATAATACAACAGACTGCAATAACGAGGAAAAACACCAAATCACTACGCTGCTTATTTTTAAGTATTTTAGGAAGGTCAAGAATACTTACGATTAGAATTACTATTAATATTTTTACGAACAAGATTTTCACCTTTCCTTCTATTTACTTCCTGTAGGTTCTCTTAAAAAATAGCTTCTGTTTATTTTTGAGTTCACTTGTACATTAAATTGTACTGCTGGGAAAAGCTCGCTCCAGTTTTCTCTTAACTCATTTTTCATTAAAGGATTAGCCATAATGAAGTTTGACAAAATTCCAAATATATCAAGGTTTTTTTCTTGAGCATAACTTATGATATCTTCAACTTCCTTTTTAATTTGTTTTTCTTGCTGTTGCTGTAATTTGGTAAGTTCATCATTGTTAAAGATTTTTTCTTTAGACATAGTTTCTGTAAGATTAGTAGTGAAATCTACTTTTATATCACATTTCAGGATGCCTTGGTCAATGGATGGTTTGATACTTGTATTATCCGATATAATTTCCATAGATATGTTTTTACCATCGGGAGCTTTGACTATAATAAAGCCAGATATTATCTTTTTTCTAACCCAATTGATACCTCTTGATTGTTCGCTTGTAAGAAAATCCTGTAGTTTATCCTTCTTAAATATTCCGTATCCCTTTAAATTTAAATTAATGTCCATACTGTTAGATTGTGTACCATTTGCAGCTAACTCAATATAGGGTAAATAGGTTGATATATTGAGTTTATCGAAAATATACATAGCTTCTGATAAGGATACTTCACTAGATATAGATAACTTGCCTGCATTTTTCTCTAGGACAGAGAGCCTATCAGCTAAAAAGACCTCTCCAGTGTTAAGCTTATTGATTAGGTTATATGCTGAGTCCCCCTTAACTATATAGATTTTTGCATTATATCTGAACTCATTATCACGGGAGATAAAATCCAAATAAGGTAGTATGCCATCCCTGGCGGTATCCTCTCCTATAATTATAAATTCTGTATGACCATAAAGAGGTTTCTTAGTAGAAGAAGTGAATAATAATCTCACGGCTTCAAATACTGTTTCTCCTTCAGAAACCAAAATTTCTGATTTTTTGCTAGCACCGCCTGTCTGAGGGTTGTTGCTGGTACTTTTTGTAGTGATAGTCATTCTTACTTTTCCTTCGGCTATCTTATCTATGCCTATTACTCTTGTATTGAAAATCTTATCTATTTCAGTTCTGTCGAGATTAAACTGCGAACAGCTTGTTAAAATAAATTCTAAAGTTAATATTGTTATAAATAAAAGAAACTTTCTCATAGAAGCCTCCGTTTATTTTTAACTCTCAAGCCTGCGGGACGATATTTCATAGTATAGAGAGGGAGCCTAAATAAGGTATCCTGCAACTGTTCCTCTTCTCCCCCAACAAAGGGACTTAAGTATGGTATGCCAAAGCTGTCCATTTTACACCAACTATATAAAAGCAATATCAGACCGATGGTAAGTCCATAAATCCCTACTATGCAAGAAAAAATAACAAATAAAAATCTCCATATTCTCAGTGCGTTGCTAAAATCCAGATTCGGCATAACAAAGCCTGCTATAGCAGTTATTGCAATTATGATAACTGTAACGGGAGATAGTAGCTTTGCTTCTACCGCTGATTGACCCACAACCAGAGCACCTACGATGGAAATAGTTTGACCTATAGTTTGAGGAAGTCTCAAGCCTGCCTCCACTAATAACTCGAAGGCGGCAAGCATAAGTATGACCTCTACAAACATAGGAAATGGAACACCCTCCTTGGCGGCGATTATAGAGAAGGTAAGCTCTGTGGGTATCATCTCTTGATGAAAATTTGTGATACTTACAAAGAAGGCAGGTAATATCAAGGTCACAAACATGCTGGCAAAACGTATAGAACGTATAGTAGAGCTCATTAAATAATTTTCTGAAAAATCCTCAGGAGCTTGCAGAAACTGAATAATAGTGCCTGGAATGATATAGGAAACAGGCATACCATCTAGTATCAAACCTACTCTTCCATCTAAAAGGCTTGTACAAAATTTGTCTGGTCGCTCAGTGTATTGAATCTGGGGAAAGGCAGAGAACTTGTTATCAATAATGAACTCCTCCAAATAGCCTGCGGTAATTACATTGTCTACCTCTATATTGTCTAGCCTTTTCTTTACCTCAACTAATAATTTTTCATTAACAATGTTTTTCATATAGCATATAGCGATAGTGGTTTTACTTTGTTTGCCTACTATTGTTTCCTCTATTGTCAGGTTGGGCGATTTAATTTTAAGACGACAGGTAGCTGTATTTACTCTGATGTTTTCTACAAAGGAATCCTTTGCTCCCTTAATTGAGTTTTCTACCCTTGGCTCACTTATCGTTCTTTTGTCAAAGCCCTTGGTTTCAAAGGTAAAAGCTATCTGTTGTTTGTTGAACAATACAGCAATACTGCCTGTTAGTATATCGTTTAAAACATCATTAATATCTGTTCTTTTTTTATTATTTAAATAATACACAGTACCTTGGTCGATTATATTTATGGCATCTGCCTCACTATCACAGGTTTCAAATATATTAGCCTGCATAAGGGGTTTTACAACATAATCACTAATAAGCTGAATGTTAACCAATCCATCCATAAAGATAATAGAAGCTTCAATATTTCTATTATTCATTATAAAAATACTTTTGCTTATAAAATCTGCGTTTGAGCCAATTATTGCTTGGATGTTCTGAAAGTTTAACTCCAGGTTTTTATAATCAAAGGTCTCTTCAAAAACTTTTTTGTCTGCTTTATTTCTATTGTTTCTATAATTAGTCATTAGTAAATCCTCCATGAGAGATTTGACAATCATATTGCCAAGTACATAAGTTCTACCTCAGATGTTGTTATTTATCATTTATAATTTACATTTTTATAAGTTTAATGCATAAATGTTGGAGTGCAATTTTAGACTAAGGGTTATTTAGTATATTATTTAAGCTCTACGAGATAATAATATTGGAAATCTTAACAGGCTAAATATCCAATTTGAAAGGAGTTAGAGTAAATGGCAGAGACTATATGGGAAAAAGCAGAAGGACGTGTAAGCTATCACGATTCTGTTGAAGAAATGCTGATAAGGATAAGAGAAGACGGTATGTCTAATGTATTTGACAGATGGGTTGCACAGGAGAAAATTCGCTGCAAATTCTGTCTTCAAGGCTTAAGCTGTCAATTATGCTCACATGGACCATGCAGATGGAATGTAGAAAAAGGTATTGACAAGGGTGTGTGCGGAATAGGACCTGATGCAAACGCTATGAGAAAGCTTTTGATACAAAACACCTTAGGGGCAGGTACATACAGTCATCATGCTTATGAGGCATTTAGAACCTTGAAGGCTATTGGAGAAGGCAGAACAACCTTCAAGATAAAGGATGAAAACAAGCTGAGATGGATGTGTGAAAAGCTTGGTGTCGATACAAGTCAGGATATTAATAAAATGGCTGTTGGGCTTGCAGAACTGTTAGAGCAACAGCAAAATATAGGAATAGATGATAAAAACCTGATGGTAGAAGCCTTTGCTCCTAAGAAAAGAAAAGAAGTATGGAAGAAACTGAACATGTATCCAGCCGGAACAGTACATGAAGAACAAAATTGTGTATCCAGCTGCTTGACAAACGTAGACGGCGACTATGTATCGCTGGCAATCAAGGCTCTTAGACTGGGATTAGCTACAATATACAACTCACAAATAGGTCTAGAGATGGTGCAGGATATCATATTTGGAACTCCAATGCCTCACGAGGTTAACACCGACCTGGGAATAATTGACCCTGACTATATAAATATAGCATTTAACGGACATCAGCCATGGATAGGTGCATTAACTATCGAAAAGCTGCAAGCA
>JBAVGO010000093.1:0-3478 GCA_049684915.1 Lutisporaceae bacterium
CCAGAGATACAAAGCATTTTAGAAAACTGTGCCTTCCTTTTTAAATCACTACTGTCAATATAATCGTTAAGGCTTACCTTTTCTTCAATCTCATATGCCTTCTTAGCTGTAAATTCATCTGTTGATATTTTTGAATAATTGTCAGGTATTACATAGGATTTTTCTATCAGCTTCCATATATCAGCTGTTGAACAGCCATTTGTAGATACTGTACCAATCCCTGTAATAACAACTCTTCCACTTATGCTCATTATGATTTCCTCCTTTATATGTAATTGGTAGTCTTTTCACTTGATAAAACCAGCTGTCTTAACCCCGAACCAAATTCTCCCCACTGACCTGCTATATACAAATTTGAATAAGGGGTCTTTTGAGAGAACTTAGAAATCATCGTATTATATGTAGTGTGAGCCCAACCAGTTCCAGACGCATTAGAATGTCCAAACAACCGTTGAAACTCTATAGGTGTTATCACCTTTTTAAACTTAATATGCTTGTGTAAATCCACTAATAATGTAGCTTCAATTTTATTTAAAATATCTTCCGCATAGCTTAAATATTTATCTTCCGAATCAACCTCTGGATTGTAATAGATATCTGTCTCAATCCGAATCAATTGTCTATTTCCATGTGTCAAGGTAGTATCATAATTGCAAGGAAAATGTAGCTTAACAATATAATTGCTAGGTATCTTACCTCCCTCTATCTGTCGGTACACCCCAAAGACATCATATGTATCACTCCAATACACCCGACCACCTTGGAAGCGGCTGAGATCGTAATCCTCTACCACTAAATAGATACTAAGCGAAGAATGTCCAATCACACGATTATTAATCTTTTTTATTTCTTTTTCCATTAATTCGGCATCTGGCAAATAGTATTTAAACAAGCTGATGACATCACCATTAAACACGAAGTTATCGGCATAAAACTTTTCTCCTCTTTGTGATACTGCACAAAACACTTTGCCTTCATTGGTTTCAAATCCTGTTATCTCCGTGTTGCATTGAATGACTCCACCATTCTCACTAATATATTCTCCTAATATTTCTGAGAAACGTTGTGCACCGCCAACGGGATAATACATCCCATTGAAAAAACACTCTACTATAAAGCCAGCCATTATCATAAGAGAAGCTGGATCTGCTTGAATCCTAAGTGCTAAAACAGCTTTTAACTCCTCATTTGTAATATTCTTATCTAGGAACTTTTCAAAATCTTGTCTAAAATAATTAAAAAAGAATTTCATGGCATCACTGCCCTGTGATGCTACACCTTCTTGAAATAACGTAAGCCATTCTATTAGATGATCTATTTCCTCTTTATTATCAGGAAATTCATTGCAAAGAATCTGTCTAAATTCTTCTTTACCACCTTCAAATGTCAAATGTCTGTTAGGTAAATATATATCATCAGTTTTATTGAGCTTTTTAAACTGAATCCTATCTTGTAGACCAAGCTCCTTCAAAAATTTGTTTACAACCTCATTTTCACCACATGACAATACATATGAAATGGCATAATCAAGCTTGTCCCCATTCTCTGTAACAAAACCTGAAAAATATCCTCCAAGACTTTCCTGCTTCTCTATTAATAGCACCTTTTTATGCTTTGATACTAATCTAGCCGCTGCTGTCAAACCTGATATACCAGAACCTATAACAATAGCATCATAAACCAATCCTCAATCACCTCTTGTTCTCATTATTTACAATGTATTCTGGGTGATTTTCTATAAAATCAGCCATATCTTTATTAATACAATCTGGCAGCTTTAACATCATCTGATATTTAGAATTAAGACATACATGTTCTGTATATCCTTTGGCAACAATTTTCTTACTTCCTTTTTTCAATACATCATAATGAAACGCAATCTTAGCAGTATCGCTTTTCACAATATATGTTCTAACAACAATAGTTTCACCAAACTTCACAAACTGTCGATATGAACATTGACTTGTGATTACTGGCAAATAAAAGTCACCAAACCCCAGCTCTTTACAACTTAAAGGGAAGAAGTTTTCAACCATATGATACCTTCCTACCTCAAACCACGAATAAAAATTACCATGATAAACAACACTCATTGCATCTGTCTCAGAAAATCTTACCTTTATTTCAACTTCATTAGTTTTCATGCTATCCTCCTAAAAATTAAGTGCATCTATCAATTTAATTTTAGTAACCTTTATAACAGATATAATTGAAGTAAGACTGCTTAATATTGATACAATAATAATTGGTAATATACAATTTGCAGCTGTAAAAGATAGTCTAAGCACTCTACCTCCAAAAGTAAATACTAATGCTTCACTAAATGTACTAATTTCCTGTTTATTTACAGCAGCTACTACACCAGCACTAACTAGTATGGCTACAACTGCCGAAGCACCTACTATCATCATTATCTCAATGAAATAGATTGCAGCAATTCTCTTTCTTGACATACCCATAGCCTGTAAAACACCAAATTCCCTTACTCTTCCAAGCATAGCTGAAAATAATACACTTGTAATACCTATGGCAATTAATATAAATAAAATCCCCGCAAAGGCTAGTAATATTGATGAATAGATTGTAGGGGCAGTCATATAATCTGCAGCTTCTGTATTATACCAGCATTCCACAGTACCCTTCCCAGCATTCCTTGTCTCTAAGATAGATTGAGCACTATTTTGTACAGTATCCAAATTGTATACATCACCACTAGTAAAAAGCTTTAATGTGGATACTTCATTTTCATTTAAATTCATCATTTCTTGTAATGTACTGATATTAACAATTATCCAAGACTCAATAGCTGAATTGGTCGCCTTTCCTTCATAAATGCAAGAAACAGTAAAATCCTTAACTACTCTCTCATTTTCTTTGGTAGTTACTGACATCTGTATGATATCTCCCACTACTACTTTTAGTTTCTCTGCATCTATATTAGTAATTGCAACAGAATTATCGTCTGGCAATGTAAAAGGATTATTAACTGATGAAAAATTATTAACTAACTCCTTCTCTTTTGCAGTATCAATTCCAATACATGTACAAACAGAATAATTATCATCCTTTACAATAAATGAACTATTCATAATACGTGGAGCAACCGCAGTAACTGTTGTAAGCTTTTCTATCTCACTTATCACAGATGAATCACAAGTCAAATACTCATCTTCAGATGTAATATTCAAATTTCCAGCTATAGTACCTACTGCTAATGTAAGATAGTTATCCTTAATTCCCTGAATAAAACTTAAGCCAAGAATAACGCCTAAAAGTCCTATTGTAATAATAATTCCAATTACGATATCAATTCGTTTATTACGAATTAAATTTCTACAAGCCATTTTAAAAATCATATACACAGTTCCTCCAACTAACATTCATTTCAATTAAAAAAATCGACCAAACTTGTTATAAAAATCTTGCCATTTACTCGTAATTCTTTTAACCAAGTCTGAACATATATCCTCATATAGAC
>JBAVGO010000094.1:0-1819 GCA_049684915.1 Lutisporaceae bacterium
CTCATAATCAGTAAGGAAATTTACTGCTCTATTCCTTGCATAATCTTGTCTTTCAAATTGGCTTCTTTCTTTCCATTGTGGCATTTTGCCAAGTTGTTTTGTCACAGAACTAATTTGATTATTCATCTGTACGGATAATGATGCTCTATCAAACTCTCGCCATCTTTCCGAACCTTTGGGAAAAGTATTTCTCTTCTTTAGTAATTCATTAAATCCAACCATCTTAATTACCTCCTTAAAATCTTTTCTGTTTCTATTATTATCAAATTCCTTGTTGCTTGGTATACAGCTAAAGACATATAATATTCAAGCCAAAAAATAGGATTAATCTTTTGATACCATTTCACATCTTTATCTTTAAAAACAATCCACATTATTTCTTTCCTCTACATTTTGCACATCTGGCAAAATATGTGCCTATGCTCTTATTGTCCTTTAGTGCATAAAGCCAAACGAATTGTTTGCCACAAATATCGCAATATACAAACTCTCCTCTAATACTACTTCCTTGAATTTTAATCAAGTGAAGTCACCTATTCTTAATTGCCCTTTTAAGTTCTCTGGGCAGTTATAGACATCATAATCAAATGGGCTTTTGCCCTCTTGCTCAAGAATATACCTCTTAACTTGTTCTTGACTCACATGACCTGCACTACCACAATAATAACCTGAAGCCCATAGATGATTAAATCTTTTCCATGCTTCTGCATATCCAAGACTTCTTAACTGAGGGAAACACCTTCTGAGTTGTATGCTTGTGTTTCCCTTTAGTCGCTTGATTAAGTCGCAAGGAGTAGTCGTAGGCTTCGCACCTACGAATAGGTGCAGGTGGTCGGGCATTATCTCTAATGCGAGACATTCTACTTGGTTGTCATAACATACTCCTTGAATGATTGTTTTTAACACTTCTTTCACCTTTTCATCCGCAAGGACAGGCTTGCGATACTTTGGTATCCAAATAATGTGATAGTTGATGTTGTATTTGCAGTGAAAACCTTGCTTTACCGAAGCTATTTTGCTTTCTATCTTGTGTTCTACTGGATTGAAATGCTTGTATTGTGGCATAGTTACCACCTCCACAAATTGAGGTGGTAAGTCTTTGAGGGTTTCTTCTCTGAGCAGAAGCTCCTCTTATACCTTTAGGCTTACCGAAGCCGACCTTTTGGAACAAAAGGGAAAGGTTTAAGTTGGGAGTTCTGCGTGAGAAACCCCACACTTTAGTGTGATTTATTTGGGAGTATGTCATTTACCATCCTCCTTCAAACATTTAACAATATCATCAATTTCATCTTGATTAATGCTACCAACGCTCTGTGATGCCAACGATTTCATATTATGACGAGTAAAAAAGAAGAAATAGGTTAACGCCATACTGAATATTATACTCGCCCAAGCGCTGGTAGCACTAAAAAAGTTTTGAGAATGAATATTAATAAAAAATAAGAATATAGCACAAACCGCCTGAATACCAAAAGCATAAGTTCCAATAAGCATTAAACGATCAGTACTCATTTCAGGAATATTAAACTTTATCATAGTCCTAAAATCCTCCTAATTCTACCAGGCTGCTTCTGCTCACTACTAATATTACGATTCTCAGTAACAGTACCCTTCAACAACTCCTGAATGCTAGCATCATCAGCTTGCTTCAATACAACAAGAGCATTAGTGAATATTATCTGATTAATATACCAAAGCTGACTGCTGTCTTTGATTCCATAAGCGTGCCAATTAGCAACACAACTAATCATAGCAGCTCTAGCAATACCTTTTACACGCTTTTTTATCTCATCATTATCAAGTTTGCTGATACTTACGT
>JBAVGO010000095.1:0-26672 GCA_049684915.1 Lutisporaceae bacterium
TGAAGTTGCATTTGTTGCTATTGCCACAGTTGTTGTGGAATCACTCCATGTGTCTGCACCATGTAATGATTGCTGTATCTTAATACCTGTCGCACTTATTGCTTCTGTCCAGTTAAAGCTTGCTGTTGTACCTGTCTTTGCTGTATATGCAAAGGCAACTTTATTAGAGGCATTACTAATAGTAAAGCTATATAAACTGAAATCCCAAATAGAATAACTTGCTCCATCTATACCAGGTCCAACATATGTAAAATAAATTCTAAAAGAATCAATTGACCTACCTTCAGCAGCACTCATATTAAGAATAAAATGCGTATCTGCTGTCCCATCCAGATCGTTCGAATATGGTACTGTAGAAAACACCTCTGTAGCACCTACATATCCTATTACTTTAATATTTTCAAATCTGCCATCATTATATTCACCTACATCAACAGAGTCTAACTCAAAGCTTCCAAGTGTATCACGGGCTTTTATCTCGAAATATTCTGTTTCTGTACCATACTGATCACCATCATTAAGATATACACAATCACCTAGAAAGCCTAATGTATATTGTTCTGTTGCAAGTGAAAAAAAACCATCTGTACTTACAGCCGTTGTTGCACCTGTAGAAGTAAAATATGAACTACCACATGAATGTATCCCTTCAGTGGGTAATGCATAAACATTAGTGGTCACAAAACTAAATATAATACTAAAAATTAGAAGAAATGTTATTGAAATTGCAGATATTTTTTTTGATATCCTCTGATTCACTGTTTGCCCCCCTATCACTATTTATTTTGATTTTGTTTAACCTTTTTAACAACACACAGCACCCATGTCATATTAATCTGTTCAACCTTAACATGGGTGCCCTAAAAAGCAAGCTAGTAATATCAGTTATTTTTACAATTTACCTTATGCTATAGTTATTCCATATGCTTCACTATCAGTTCCAATGCTACTAGTTACATTGATAGGTACCCTTGTACCTTGAGCTACAGTTATCTCTGCCGAAACTTGACCATTAGTTAAATTCTGATTACCATTAACTAGTATTAACGCATTTGTATCTTGTGAATATGATGTCATGGTAATTTTAGTTATATTACTAGGCAAATCAACATTATATTCTGTCTGATTAGAAACAATATTTACCGGTACAGTAGTCAGTTCTCTGCCCATGTAAATTACATCAACTCTAGTCAAATATGGACTGCTTGCCCTTGTAGCATTAATTGTATATGTAACCTGAGATAATCCATCAGCAGCAGTTGAAACTACAGTAATTGTGTTGCTGCCTTCATTCAGGTTAATACTGCCTGATGCCTGACCACATACAACTATTGTTCCGTTTACAGTGACTGTTGGTTTTGGATCCTGTGCTGCTGTAGGTGTAACTGTTATGCTTGTTACATTATTTGGAACAGTAACAGTATATTCAATAATATTCATATTAAAATCAGGAATTAATGTTCCTGAACTTATTGTAAGCCCAGAAAGATATGGACTAGCAGGTGCTTGATAAACCTGTAGCTCAACAATAGAAGCTAATTTAGGATTTATAGCTATTCCGCCTGTCACTGATACCCTAACATATCTCACCTTTGTAATAGCAATTGTACGGTCTGTAGTGGCTAAAGTATTACCAGCCACTGTGTCTAGGGTAAACCAGTTTGCATTATCCAAACTTCCTTGGAAAGAATAATTACTAGTGTTGTATCTGTTATCCCAGCCTGCTGCACCCATATGTACAACTACCCATCTATTTATATAGTATTCTCCACCTAAATCAACTTTCAACCACCCTGGTAAAGTATTACATATCCATCTGAACTCAGGTTGGTTATTAGCATCAACAGCACGAGAAGGTTGAAATGGTTTTACATAGCTACTGGCTGTAGTAGTTTTATTCAGAGCCAAATTTGTACTCATATTTTATCTCATTCCCTTCAATCTTAATAACTCTATCATATACCTAAGGTCTTGTTGGATACATACCACTCCAGCACATTCCATATACCATTCCAGGTATGGGTTCAGCACCTTGCATGTTAGGTGTTGCAAATGTACTAGTTCCGTCTCCTCCAAACTTATTTCCTATCAATGAAAATAAGGCTTGATATTGTGCTATTGGATAAGTCGTCCCATTGCAAGGGAACCAACCTTCTGGTATAAAAGTATATGGAAACAATTGTATTTGACCTATTAAATAATCCATTTAAAAATCCTCCTTTATTCTTTAACATATATGTTTTGCATAAAACAATTATTTTTAATTATAAATGTGCAAAACGTTTTCCTTAATTCATATGTTGTGAAAAATACATTACCTATAATGCAAAAGCAGATGTTTCTACTGCTTTTGTGAAAGATAGATATTTTTCGCAATATATCTAATATGGTCTTTGCGGATATATCCCTGCAGTAGCTATGTAATACTTCATACCAACAACTGGTGAAGAATTACTCAAATTTGGAACAGCAAATGTAGTGCTTCCGTTACCCCCAAATTTGACTCCTATCAAGGAAAAAAGAGCTTGATTCTGCATTACTTGCAGAATTTGTCCATTGCATTCAGCCCAATATTGTGGAGTGAAATTATATGGAAATAATTGTATTTCCCCTAACATGTAGTCCAATTATTATACCTCCCCTTTTCATATAATTCATATATAAATAAATTATACATTACCACAAATATGAAATCAATCTATATTATGTATATATCTCTTTTATATGTATTAAATCTCATACATTAGAATAATAAAAAACTGGGCAAAGAAATATACAATTCCTTTGTCCAGTAAGGTTATGATATTGTTATGTATTTTACGAGCATTATAAATTACAATGTCCTCTTTTAGGTCTCTCTTTGCTTTATTGTTCATATAACAAATGTCACCATCTCACTTATAATTAAAAAGCTATAACTATACCACCATCATCTGCATAGGTAGTAGATACCCCACCCATTTCCATTAATATGATATCTTTAAATTTATATCTTTTTAAAACTTCTTCCTTAAATTCCATGGCTCTTTCACAGCAATTGCAATATGCAATACCAAGCACCTTTTCTTCTAAATTTTTTCCTTCTTCACCTATTATCTCTACAAGCCTAGTAAATGCTTTTTTATAACCTCTTATCTTGTCAACAACCTTAATATTGCCAGTTTCATCTCCACCCATAATTGGCTTAATGGATAACATAGAGGCTATTTTAGCTACAATAGGATTTATCCTGCCATTCTTTACAAGGTGATCCAAGCTTTCTAAAAGAAAAAAAGTCTTCATTTCCTTAATATATTTGGATACACTATCAACCATTTCTGATTCACTAATATTAAGCTTTGCAAGTTCCTGTATTTTTAATGTTATTATAGTCTCACCTGCTGAAGCACTTAATGAGTCAAAAACATGTATAAACTTATTCCCAACTTCCTCAAGAAATATATTCTTAGCCAATACTGCACTATTATATGAGCCGCTAAGGGCTGAAGATAAGGTAACCACAAAAGTATTTTCATGTCCCTTATATTTATTCATATAGGTTTCAGGTGAAGGGCACGCAGTTTTAGGCGATGTTTTACATTCAGCCATATCATTTATATATTGTTTTATATTTAAGCTTTCATCATCTATATAATTTTTATCCTCTAGGCTCAATACTAACGGCACTAACTCTAGGTTCATAGTTTCTTTCATTTCATTATTTACATCACAGCAGCTATCCACTATAATTTTTATTTCCACCTTTATCCCCCACATTCTTTAATAAACATATTAAATAAACTATATCACATTTTGGAGAGTCTAAACTATAATTCTGTTAGAAATATATAAATTTTCAATGTAAAAGAAAATAGAATTATTATCATACAGTTAGGGGAGCAATAAAAAGAGAGCTTGTCCATGATGCTAATTTTGAAGTACCTGAACAAGCTCAGTAAGAAATCTCTAAATATAATGAAATATTACATCACAAAGAGAATGCATTCCTCTTTTGGGTATCCTTTCTTTACTCAATTTGAGGAATTGAATTAATAAAATTTGCTTAACTTTGTGTCTAGTTTTTGTTGATAGTTCCAAAAATGTGCTATGGTAATCTATATGAATATTTTACCATAAGGACTAAATCAGAACAATAACTGGATAACTCCGGTGCGTGGCACATATCCTTTCTTTATAGAAACTTTTTATAAAACTCCTCATCTATATATGTCTCTGCAAAACTTCGTATAATTTCATTTGAATAGTCACCACCCTTTGAATAAGAGATATTCATAATGTCAACTGTTATCTTGCTTAAAACTTCTTCATCTACGTTAATATTTTTTTTAGTTAATTTATCTCTTACTATTTCAGTACACCTAAAAATATCTTTTTGGTCTGCAAAAATCATACTATTTCTCCTTTACTTTAATAAATCCAGTAAATTATCTAATTTAATTGGTTTATTAGTAATTGCTTGAGTTGCACCGCCTGGTCCATATTTAGGAAAATCTTTAGTTATAGGTTCAAGTCAACTTGCTTCTCCCCATTTTCCATTTGGAATTCTGACATCATCAATTATTTGCAATGTATCAAAAGAACCTCTTATAGATGCATCATGCGGAACTTGTAGCTTCCCATGATTAGGCACATCATACTTATCAAAAGTAAAATACGTTCCATTAGGATTTGCAGGTACTTCCATTGTATTCTTTAAATTATCAATATAATTTGATTCTCTTTGCATATACCTATAACCAGTTGAAGGTACTACATCTCCACCATTTGGTTTGACATAAAAATCAGCTTTACTCACCACCTCAGCAACATCATCACTGGAATTCTTCAAAATATTAGTAATATTCTTTGTAACTTTTGGAGTCTCAGCTAATTCACTTACTGATTTTAGTCCACTTGTAATCAAAAATTCTAAAGCCATTCCATCTATATATCCAACTGTCTCTCCAATATTATAAAACTTTATAGCTCCTGAAGATGTTGGTTTATCTAGTTTAGGAATTTTTACAGTTTTTTCATTTACAATAAAGTCATTAAGCTCATTTAGTACGGTTGGATTCATAGTTGCATTTGTAACCATTGTTGTTATAGAAGATTTAATAGCAAAGTCCGCAGAATCTTCTACAAAATTAATAACTCCATTTATTCTACCTTTAGTATAGGAAGAATATGCTTCATTGGCATTATTCACCTTATTAGTATCCTTTTTTGTTACTGCCTTTAATATTGGTTTTACTACTGTTTTTGTCTTAACATAGTCAGCCTTTACTTGTTTTTTATACTTAAATACAGCATTATCATTTTTAGTCTTACTTCCCAGTGTCTCATCTCTATGTCCAGTCGGATCACTATACATCACAGGTTCATTATGACAATAAGTATACAGGTTCAAACTCAACGGGTCATTATCCTGTCCCCTATAGGTATCCTCTGACAAGAATCTTGCTATCTTACTATCATAATACCTCGCATTTAGATAGTAAAGTCCTGTCTCTGTATCATATTGATAGCCTGCATAACGTATAGGATTTGATATTGTTCCTGTTGTTTCTAGTGGATTACCAAAGGCATCATAATAGTAGCTTGCTACTTTTGTGCCTATTTCATCTATTAAGGCTGTTACATCTGCATGTCCATTGTATAGATAGTTTACTGTTTGGTTATCAATGGTTCTTGATAATAGATTGATACCATAGACATTTCTTGCTGTTTGCTTGCCTTTTTCATCTGTCTCTAATACTACTTTATCATATTCATATAGATAATTTGTAGTCTCTCCATTGACATTTTTTTGTACTCTTCGTCCTTCTCCGTTATAGCTATAGTATGCTATTTGTGCTCCAGTCTTTGTTGTAACAAGTTGATTAAAGGAATCATATTCATTAATAACCACACTTCTGCTGAATTCATTGTCCGTCTGACCAATGATAAACATACTAAAGCTTGGCTTTTATAGTGGATCTGCCTTTTTAGTTGTTTCTTTTGCTCTTTGTAGTGTATTGCCGTTATTGTCATAGACATACTCTGTCAGTTTACCACCTAGTCCTATAGGTTCTAGTACCTTAATCAGACGATTTAGTGTGTCATAGGTATAGGTGGTTGTTCCTTTTGCATCTACTTTTGTTTTTTGGTTGTGTGCTACATCATAGGTATATTGGTAGCTTTCTATTACTGCTCCTGTAACTCCGGTGATGGCACATATCCTGCACTACCTAACTGTCAACGCTTAATATGCAAGATTACTCTCACCTATCCGTGACTCGCTACTGATGACTTGGTTTTGTCTTATCAGACAGGATTTCCACCTGCTAAATTATTCGCCATTTCCCCGACGCACCGTAGGCTTCCCTGGCACTTATTTTACAAGTAGAAAATACACTATTTTAGCTTCTTTTTATAATAATTCGCAGTTTCTAATAGCTTTTCCCCTAAGACAGTAAAATCTTGCCAAGAATCAGCTATTATGTATCCATATGTTGGCATAAATTTTGTTGGAGATAATTCTTTTTTCATCGTTTCAAGTTCATACAATATTTTTTTCATTGAATTAACAGTAATAGTGTCATTTCCTTTACAAATTTCCGAATTTACTAATTGAATTGACTGGTCTATTAATGTCAATGCTTTTTGTTTCCTCAAGTCCAAAGTATTCATACTAATATCTTCCCCTCACTCTTATTTATGGTCTTATAAGGTTATCCCAAGGATTAAGAATCCACATTTGATTAGCACCACCCACAAATTGTTCTCTAAAGGTTAACTACGGAGCTGCATTTCCTTTTATTATTGGTATCCCAGGACTTATTTGCCATTGCTGGATAACTCCGATTCGTGGCACATATCCTGTTATAACATATTAGTACAGTATATCTTTTCAAATCCATGATTTCAATATTAAAACCATTCTTTACAATACAAATTTCACCACATGCAAAAAGCGAGAGCCCTCGCTCCCGCTTCTACACATCTTCATTCCTAAATACTTGTTCTTATCCCTACCCCTGCATCTGTTTCAACAAATTTGCCATCTCTATTGCTGTCACCGCAGCCTCAAACCCTTTATTCCCTGCTTTTGTTCCTGCCCTCTCTATTGCTTGCTCAATACTGTCTGTTGTTAGCACCCCAAATATTACAGGAATCTCAGTATTTAAGGAAACTTGTGCAATACCCTTTGTTACCTCATTTGACACATAGTCAAAATGTGGTGTCGAGCCTCTTATTACCGCTCCAAGACATATAACTCCATCATAATTCTTTGACATAGCCATTTTCTTTGCTATTAATGGTATCTCAAAAGCCCCAGGCACCCAAGCTATCTCAATGTTTTCTTCCTCTACTCCATGCCTTTTTAATGCATCAAGTGCCCCTGATAACAGCTTCCCACCAATAAACTCATTAAATCGCCCTACAATAATTCCAAATTTTAATCCCTGTGCAATAAGCTTTCCCTCGTATATTTTCATGTTACTGTTCCTCCTTAAAATCCAACATATGTCCCAGCTTCTCTTTCTTAGTTTTTAAATAGTATTCATTTCTTTCATTGTGATTCATTTGTATTGGAACTCTTTCTACCAGCTCTATTCCATACCCTGATAAGCCTGCTATTTTCCTAGGATTGTTGGTCATTAGTCTAATCTTACTTATGCCTAGATCTGCTAATATCTGTGCTCCAACTCCATAATCTCTCATATCTGCAGGGAAACCCAATGCAAGGTTTGCCTCTACTGTATCCATTCCCTGATCTTGCAGCGAGTAAGCTCTCAACTTGTTTATAAGACCAATACCTCTTCCCTCCTGTCGCATATATAGAAGTGCTCCCCTGCCTTCTTCTTCTATACGTCTTGCCGCTACTGCTAACTGTTCTCCGCAGTCACACCTTAAGGAGCCAAAAGCATCTCCTGTCAAACATTCTGAGTGTACTCTTACAAGCACTGGTTCTCCATCAGCAATATCACCTTTTACCAATGCCACATGATGCTCTCCATTTAATGAATTTTCATAGCCTACTATTTTGAAATTCCCATATCTTGTAGGCATATTCGCCTCTGTAACTCTTTTTATTAAAACCTCTGTTTTTCGTCTATAAGCAATAAGGTCTGCAATTGTAATTATTTTCAGATTATGTTCCTTAACATATTCTAGTAGCTGTGGCACTCTAGCCATTGTTCCATCTTCATTCATTATTTCACATATTACACCTGCGGGTTTTAACCCTGCAAGCCTTGGCAAATCCACAGCAGCCTCTGTATGTCCTGCTCTTTTTAATACTCCTCCTGCTCTTGCCTCCAAAGGAAATATATGTCCTGGTCTATTAAAATCCTTAGCTGTTGATTTAGTATCTAACACCTTTTGTATAGTTGCAGCTCTCTCAAAGGCAGAAATTCCTGTTGTCGCTTCTATAGCATCAATAGAAACTGTAAAGGCAGTCTCATGGGAATCAGTGTTTTTATCTACCATTTGATGAATATTCAGCTCTCTAAGTCTTTCTTTTGTCATAGGCAGGCATATCAAGCCTCGTCCATATGTTGCCATAAAATTAATTGCTTCTGGTGTAGCTTTCTCTGCCGCCATTAGCAAATCCCCTTCGTTTTCTCTATCCTCATCATCTACAACCACTATCATTTTCCCTGCTTTTATATCCTCAATTGCTTCCTCAATTGTGTTAAAGCTCGTCATTCTTGTTACCTCCCTTTTTCTATGCAAACCCATTTTCTCTTAAAAAGTCCATATTGATTGTGCTGTGAATATTATTATCTTTGCTAAACATAGCAAGTCTTTCTATATATTTACCCACCATGTCACACTCTAAATTTACTTCGTCCCCTACTTTTTTACTTAATAGAGTTGTTTCATTCCTAGTAAGTGGAATAATCGAAACCTTAAAGTCTTCTTTGTCTACATATGCCACTGTCAAGCTAGTACCATCAATAGCAATTGACCCCTTCTCAATAATATATTTTAAAAGAGTCTGTTCAGCTTCAATCGTTACCCAAGTAGCATTATCCTCTTCCTCTATAGCTTTAATATGTCCTACCCCATCAATGTGACCCGATACAATATGCCCTCCAAGCCTATTTCCAAGCCTTAAAGCTCTTTCCAAGTTCACCTTGCTGCCAGACTTTAAGCTTTTCAAATTGCTTCTTCTCATAGTTTCAGGCATAACATCAACAGTAAAGCTTTTATTTGAAAAACTGGTAACCGTCAGGCAAACACCATTTGTACTAATGCTGTCACCCTGTTTAATTCCTTGTATTACCTTATCTGCACTAATGATGAGCTTTGCAGATTTTACACCTTTTACAATTGTATGCAAAACACCTATTTCTTCTATAAGTCCTGTAAACATTTATACTCTCCCCTTTCTCAAATACCCCTCTATCATAATGTCTTCCTGAAATCTCAAAACTTGAATATCATCTAAAAGCATAGCATCTTTCATATAACTAACTCCTTCTCCTCCCACAGGTGTCTTTGAGGCAGAACCCCCAATAATTTTAGGTGCAATGAACATGACAACCTTATCCACAATACCTTCCTTTAAAGCACTGAAATTAAGAGCCGCTCCGCCTTCTAACAGTACACTGTCAATTCCTTTTTGTCCTAGCTGTCGCATTAGGTAGTCCAAATCCACTTTGTTATTCTTTAGAGGAGTAACAATAATGTCAGCTCCTTTGTCTGTGATGTCCTTCAACCTTTCCTTATCTGCTTTTTCTGTAGTAGCAATTATCGTTTTTGCTTTTGAAGCAAGGTTTAAAACCTTAGCATCCAAAGGTATTTTAGCAGTTGTATCCACAATGATTCTAATAGGATCTACACCAGCTCTGCCCTTTAGTCTTGTTGTTAGCTCAGGATTATCTGTTAAAATAGTCCCTATACCTACCATAATCCCCGATACCCTATGTCTCAACTCATGTACATGTTGCCTTGATTGCTCATTAGTTATCCATTTTGAGTCCCCAATAACAGTTGCAAGCTTACCATCTAAGGTCATGGCAGTCTTTAGAATCACAAAGGGTAGCTTTGTGGTTATATACTTTAAAAATATTTCATTCAGCTTTTTTCCCTCATCCTCCAATATCCCAGTAATCACCTCAATACCATTGTTTTTTAAAATTTCAAACCCTCTGCCTGCTACAAGAGGATTGGGATCCATTAATCCGATAACAACCTTTTTTATACCTTTCTGGGCAATAGCATTGGCACAAGGTGGAGTTTTTCCAAAATGTGAGCAAGGCTCTAATGTAACATACATAGTTGCACCATTTACATCCTCTTTAGCATTCAAGAATGCATTTATCTCAGCATGATGACCTCCATAAATCTGATGATAGCCTTCTCCAATAATCCTTCCATCCTTTACGATTACCGCACCTACCAAAGGATTTGGCTTTGTATATCCAGTTCCCCTTTGAGCAAGCTCCAATGCCCTCTTCATATATTTAATGTCCATAAAAACACCTCTACATATATTATTGGGAATTTACTGATTCTTAATCCAAAATTTGCACAAAATAAAACACCCCGAAAAATCAGGGCGTTAAAAACAATGCAAATAAATCTGCAAAATTTCATCTTCTTCCATCCAGACTATACTGTCGGCCTCGGAATTTCACCGAATCAACCTTACGGTTCGCGGGCTTTACCGCCGGTGGGGATTTACGCCCCGCCCTGAAGATTTAATATTTTAATTTTATATTCTATTTATCAAACAATCCACCTTTTTTACTTCTTTTAACTGACTTTGTGTTTTCTACAATGTTACTGCTTGCTTGTGTATTATAGCTTTGCTTTAAACCCTTTTTCTTTTTTTCCTCTATTAGTTTTTTCATCATTTCAATCTGTTTATCTTCCACTTTTTTCCCTCCTTTTAGTGTTTACGCAATACTATGAAATCTGGTCTATAAGATTATTAACAGCAAAATTCACATTTGAAGATGCCTCAACCTGAAGTTCTGATAGCTTAGATAAATTCTTTGCTACAGTATCCACTTGTCTTATTTCTTCAGTAAGATCTGTAAGTATGTTAATAATCTCTTTAGCAAATCTTTCACTGTTGTCAGCAAGCTTCTGAACCTCATCTGCTGCTACCGAAAAACCCCTGCCCTGCTCGCCAGCCCTTGCAGCCTCTATTGTAGCATTAATACCTAATATCTTAGTTTGCTTGGACATATTATTTACATACTGAATAATCTTATCTGTCTCTTCAATATATCCTATAGACGTCTTAGAAATTTTGTTAAGTTTTTTATTTATCTCATATGTACTGTCTATGGATGAAGATATTTCATTAATATGTTTTTGCACCTTTGCTGAAGTGTCCTTAATAGCTGATATCTGATTATTTAATTTATTTAATACTACGATATCCCTTTTTACTAAAGTCATTAAAAGCAGTGCTCCTGTTGAATCAATAATAGTACATTTTTCTCCATACTTCTCATATAGCTTTCGCTTTACCATTTCAACCCCAGTTGCTTCTATAATCAAATCAGGATTTACAGTAGCTATATCACTAATTTCTTGTGAATATTTTATACCAAGCTTCTTTGCAAGCAGTATTCCAGGTGCATCTGTACTTCTATCTATTACCTGTACAATATTGATATCATCAATCTTTGAAAAAGACTCAATCATGCTAGTTCCACCAGCTCCTGCCCCCACTATTGCTATTTTCATATATACACCCCCAAATCGTATACTGATCGAATATTTTATTCTATAATTGTAATACCATGCTCGTTCTATTTTATAAACTGAAAACTGCTTTACATAACTAAATATTCAATCATATATATTATACACTAAAACAATCAAAAAGAGAGGGTGTTTTTATCTATTCAACGCGCTCATAGTCTCCTACTCTGACAAATTCATTATCTATTTTTGTAATATTCCCAACCGTTTCCATCTATACTTAATATCTTAGCTTGCCTTAATACCTTTTTTGTTCATTAACTATTATGCTCTATAAACATAATATCAATACCTTACTATTATGTAAATCAAATAATGCAACTCTGAAT
Organism: Lutisporaceae bacterium; assembly: GCA_049684915.1. GTDB lineage: Bacteria > Bacillota > Clostridia > Lutisporales > Lutisporaceae > GWB2-37-7. The sequence continues at coordinate 12,021 of JBAVGO010000095.1, forward strand.
ACCTCTACCCCTTGCTCATCATATTCAATGCGATTCTTACTGCTCCATCTGCCGCTCTATTAAGTGATTTAATAACACAACTCCCAGAATATTTTTCGCTAATATAATCGCAGAAGGTATTATAGACAAATTCATTATTACTAAACACACTACCTCCCGCTACTACAGTAAAGCTATCCTCTTTAAAATGTAGTGCTGCTGCAACTGCATCAAACATAACAAAAAGCTCTTTTGCAGCACATAAGAGTATGCTTCTAGCCACTTTGTCTCCTGATTTATAAGCTTCATCGACAACTACTGCCAAAGCTGCAATTTCACTTTTCTCATTGTCGCTGTTGTATATATAGTTTAGAATATCCCGAGCTTCTTTAAAACCAAGCTTTTTTAACAGCCTTTCGAGTAGTATTGTCTTTTCAGCTCTACTATCAGAATATCTTACAGCCGCCTTAATAGCCTCAATAGCAATCCAATATCCACTGCCTTCATCTCCTATTATATGCCCCCAGCCTCCAGACCTGAATTCTTTACCACTTTTGTCTCGTCCATAAGCGATAGAGCCTGTGCCGGATATAACTACAATACCCTCTGACATACCAACACTTTCTGCCAGCATTGTTTCTGAATCGTTAGTTATATAAATGGGGCAAACGATTCCGTAGCTTCTAAACTCAGCTTCAAACAGCTCCTTTTCAAATATTCCATCAACCCCAGCCGCCCCCATACAAAGATACTTGCATTCCTCTTTCTTCAGTCCCTTCATATATAGAGCGGAATCTAGCAAATCTGATAACATTTTTGACACCTTTAGTATTGATGATGCTTGTATGTTTGAAGGACCTCCCATTATCTCTGTTAGGAAGCTACCATCTAAGCTTACGACCCTTAATATTGTTTTTGTGCCGCCTCCATCTATTCCTATTACATATTCCAAAACCTTCACAACCTTATGTTTTTTTATTTTTTTAAAGAATTGCTTTCTGTAAGCTCAGCGTGGCAATATCTCAAGCTTTATCAAATCCTTAAATCTTTAAAGGAAATAAGCTCTATTTTCCTATCATTGATATATTCTCTAAGAAACTTAGATGTTAGTATTTCCAGCTCTTTTGACCTTAATCTGTTATAAGAGCTTTTTCTCAGAAGCTCATCATCTAACATTGCAGGGTGAGTCATTATCTCAAGTACACCATTGTCGTATCTATCTAAAATTTTGCAAATGTTTTCCATACTAACTCCACGATCATAAAATTCCGATGTAAAGTAATCAGTTGTCTTAACACCCCTTGCTATTATCTTTTCCTTCATTACCTCCCCCGTCTGTCTTAAAGGTACTTTCAGCTGCTTTGCTATATCAATAAATATTTCTGTTAAGCCTTCATATATATGTATATGATGATGACTGTCAATATGGGTCAAAGCCATTCCTGTTTCAGTGAACTTCTCTACCTGTGCCCAAAGCTCAGACTCTGCCTCTTTCAAATTCATATGTGGATGAATTAAGCTTTCTCTTTTATAGAGCAACTCCTCATAATTTATAAGACTTCTTACTTGTTCTGCTGCAAGCACCGGTTTTCCACAGGTTAGGTTTAGATGCAGACCAATTCTATTTATACCGTTGCTTTTTGCAATATTGATTGCATCCAAACCATCTTTCATATTAATCATTACAGTTGTATCTGTTACCAAACCTTCCTTGAATGCTTTTACGATGCCTTTATTGCACCCTTTTGTCAGTCCGAAATCATCTGCATTTATTATTAACTTAAACATATTTCCTCCTTGAATATAATAAATGGTAACCAGTAATATATATTTCCAAAATGGGATTAAATTCATTATAACAAATTTTTATTCAAACATTTTTGGTTTGTTGATAAAAACAAAAAGAACCACACATAATTATGTGGTACTTGATTTTTGGTTATTCTATAAAGTATTATTGCCCTCTTCCCAGTTAACAGGGCAGGGTTTATTTTTACTAAGTGCAGTTAATACTCTTAATATCTCATTAATATTTCTGCCTACCAGTAAATCACTCTCGCTTGTATACCTTATCTTTTGTTCTGAATCAATAATAAAAGTTCCTCTATAGGCTATTCCTGTTTCTTCATCAAGTATTCCAAAACCTCTTGAAAGAGCCTTAGTATAATCTGATATGAGAGGATAATCTATTTGTCCTATTTTCTCCAACCAAGCTCTATGTGTATATACACTATCAGGGTTTGCACCTATCACCTTTGCATTAAGCTTTTCAAAATCGTTTAACCGACGGTTAAACTCCAGTACCTCACTCTCTCATATCGGCGTAAAATCAAGGGGATAAAAAAATAACAATATCCATTTATCCTTATAGTCACTTAAAGAAATCTTACCCATTGTACTGTCTAAGGTAAAATCAGGAGCCTTCATCCCAATTCTAATCATCTTAACACCTCTTATTAACACAGCAAAACTTAGTTACTGTTTATTGCGTAGGCTCATTTATGTGCCTTGAAGCAATATGATACAGTAATTTAGGTTTGCTGTGTTGATTCATTGTTTTTCACAGCAAAACTTAGTTACTGTTTATTGCGTAGGCTCATTTATGTACCTTGAAGCAATATTAATACAGTAACTTAGGTTTGCTGTGTTGATTCATTGTTTTTCACAGCAATACTATACAGTAACCTAGCTTAGCTATGTTGATTCATTTTTATTGCAGCAAAGCTTAATATCTATTGTACAGGTTCATTTATATGCCTCGAAATAACATTATATTGTAATCCATTATTACATTGTATATTTACATGTAACATACAAATACATTCTACTGCTTATACCATATAAATATATTATTTACATAGTCTAAAATTATATACCTCAAAATTTATTAATATTAAAAGAAAATTTTGTAACAATATGCAGGATTTTGTATTATAATTATAGAATAACTAATTATAATATATAAGGAGGCTATTTAATGGATGGGTTGGAAATTATATACAAAAGAAATGTCCTAATGACTAAACTAACTTTTGGAATTGTTTTGTTTAGTCTAATTATGGATGCAGTAACTGGCATAAATCTAAGATTTTTTATTACATTAGCATCTTTGGGAATTAGTATTTGCACGTTACAAACAGTATTAAATTTAAGTAAAAAGTTTAAGGTTTTCACAATGTATCTTACAATTATTGCAAATGCCTTAATCGCTTTTGTTCTAATTGTTCTATCCCCACATATGGGCATGTACCTTTTACTTTACTATTGTCTTGCGGCGGCGGCACTATATCAAAACTCTATTGCAATTTTAATTACAGGTGTTCTAGATATTTTTATGACTAACTATTTCTATTTCAAATTTGGTGCAGAGATGTTTCCCAATATAACAGTAGAAAGACTGATAACCTATAATTTAGTTCTAGTTTTTGTTACAATATTGCTTATAGTTCAAAGTCGTTTTAGTCAAAAAATGCTGAAGGAATTTGATGACAATCAAATGGAAATACTTGAAGGTCATATTCAAACAGAAGGTATACTAGATGAATTGAAAAAATCTATATTGGTACTTAAAAATTACAGTGCTCATTTAAAAGAAAATTTAAAAGTAACCACTGGTATTTCAAAAGAGCTTACAACCGCCTTCTCTGAGATATCACAGGGTATAGAAAATCAGTCTATCAGTATTGTTGATATCAGTAACGACATGCATGGAGTTGATGGTGGAGTACATACTATGGCTCAAGCCGTACTACAAATGAGCAGCATATCTGATGTCACAACAGAAATCACCAATAAAGGAAATGAACAAATAAATGTGCTTTCCGATGAAATGAATAATGTAAGCTTAATTATAAGTAATACCGCTGTCTTAATGGACAAGTTGAATCAACAGGCTCAAAAAGTAGGAAGCATAGCAGATACAATCAATGCAATTGCTGAACAAACAAATCTGTTGGCACTGAATGCAGCTATAGAAGCTGCTAGAGCAGGCGACCACGGAAAAGGCTTTGCAGTAGTTGCTGATGAGGTAAGAAAGCTGGCGGAGGGTTCACGACAATCAACACAAGAGATTTCAAATATATTAAAGGATATTCAGACACAATCTCTTCAAGTTGCAAAAGAAGTAAATATTGGCCTTACTGCAGTAGAATCAAGCAAACACGCAACCGAAAACGTAGAGGGTATATTTAAACAGATTATGTCAAATACAAAGGATGTACAATCCAAAGCTAACAGTGTAAATGATTTGGTTCAACAGCTTCAACAATCCTCCAATAACATAGTTGGAGAGATTACCTCAATTTCTAGCATAACTGAGCAAAGCACTGCTTCAGTAGAAGAGGTACTTGCAAGTATGGAAGAACAAGATAAACAAATATACAGTATAGAAGAAAGCTTTAAGGAATTGGAATCAATGACTAAAGGCCTGGAGAACCTTACAAAATAGAATAAAACAAGGGTTGTGTAATACCGCAACCCTTTTTCTATCTAAATATATTTGCTGTAATTATATCAGAAGCTACTCCTGCTAAAACTTGCATTGTAATATCAACATTATCCTCGTACTGATACTGTATTGTAAGCAATTCCCCTTCTTCCAGCAGTATTTCCCTCCCATCAACACTCACACTTATATCTCCTTTATAACAATAACAAGCATAAAACCTATTAGCATCATCCTTATCCAGCTTAATCTTTAACGGTTCCTCACAAGTTACTTTATAGTACTTAAGACTTCCTTTCATACCTTCCTTTACCATTAAGTTAAAATCTCTTGCACTTCCATAACTAGTAGTATCCCAAGCTCCTTCGAAGTTGTCCTGCTGATATTGCTTCAGAACTGCATAATTATGCTCATTATGTACTAACTTTAATTCTCCATCTAGTACCATTAGATATCTATCAAAACCTGGAAGCTTTGTAAAGGTGGACTCTTCAAGCTCAACGATCGCAGTACTTAATCTCCATATAAAATCTCTATCCTTATAGCTTGCACTCTCTGGATATATAGCCAGCTGTGTAGTCGTACCCCCAGCCCATTTGTTTGTCGCTTGCTGTTCTTTACTAATTACTTTTATATTTTGTATCATACTTGTCCTCCTAGATATTTATAGTATGATTTTACTGCAATCCTTCTGCATAAACAATATTTGAATTTAACAAACGATGCAGCTCAAGCTGCATCGTTTGTTAACGAATAAAACCATTTATTCTATTAGTGCTTTATATAGAAATCTTTTTTATACCTGCAAATAAGTACTTCCGTCTAGAGGTATCAGTACCTGTAGTGATGGTTTTCCAGTTGTCAGTCCTACAAGATATACTGTATATATTTTCCCTGGCTTAAAATTTATATTTGGCACAGTCAATATAACATTGTTTGTACCAAATGTCCTTGCTTGAAGTTCATACTTGCCAGGCTTAATTGGTATATATGACGCAATTTCCTTGTATTCAATATCATTAAAAAGCTTTGTACCGTCTGGTAATGTTATATCCACATTTGGTGCATCGGGGGATAAGTGTACAAACCTTATGAAGGTTTCGTCGGGTAGCCTTTTTATCGGAGGCTCCGGAACTAATGTCAAACCTATCTCTGCAAGCCTTCCAGTAGCTGCTATAGTAAATATTGAGCTTGGTGGTATATTTATATTTGTGTCTATTACAGGGTTTATTTTCGTTCCTGTAGGATAAACCTTCACATTGTATAGACCTCCTACTATAGGAATGTATGGTGAAAACTCCTTATAAATCACATCTCTTGCTATTAGATTTTCATTTACATAGATATCAACGCCAGGTGCATCAGGAGATGAATGAAGCACTCTAATATATGAGGACATCGGTGCCACCCTGCTTTGCTTTTCATAAGGATACCAAGTTTGATTATACATTTTAATCACCTCTTTAAATAATCACAATCCACTACATCATATGATTGTGATTACCTAGAAGTGACAAAAATATAAACATTACATTTGTCAAAGCCTATGAATTGCTTATATCCTTAAAGCCCTCTCCTAAGGTTTCATGTGCATCAACGATTGTCATAAATGCCCTTTTATCAATTCCACTTACAAAGTTTTTCAATCTAACTACTTCTTTTCTACCTATTGTAGTTGTTATAATCTCCTTCTCTTCTTCCGTAAAAGCTCCCTTTGCACTATAAACTGTTGCACCTCTTTCCAAATCATTTAAAATAAATCTCTTTATTTCCTCAGTTTTTGAACTGATTATCATTACCTGCTTACTGATATTTAAGCCCTCTATTACAGTATCTATAACAAAACCGTTCATTACGACCCCCAATAAAGCATACATACCAGTTCTTACATCAAAAGCTATTGCAGCAAGCAAAGTAATTACAAAATCAGATAAAAGAAGAGACTTGCCAATATCAACATGTAAATATTTATTTATCATCTTTGCGATAATATCTGTGCCACCTGTAGATGCATTTTGATTAAAAATTATACCCATACCAATAGCTGATATTAAAATGCCAAAAATCAACTCAATTAAAATGTCCCCTGTTAATGGCTTATATATTGGCATTATCCTCTCAAACAGCCAAATCATACCTGATAGGCTTAAGCTTGAATAAATGGTTTTTGTTCCAAAGCCAGAACCCAAAATAACAATTGCAATAATAAAAAGGATAATGTTCATAACTAACATCATAAGTCCTATAGGCAAGTCTGGAATATACCTTCCCATGACCATTGCCAGACCGCTGACGCCTCCTGCTGCCAGATTATTGGGTACCAAGAAGTAATATATCCCTATAGCTACAAGGACACTTCCTAGAGTTATCAATAAATATTCCTTTATTTTTTTATTCATAATACACCTCACATTAACAATTATACTTTCAAATTTTTTAATAAGTCTTTATACTCTATTATTTTACCACTCATAATAATATAGTATCATATTTTATAAATACTAAATAAAATTTATAAAAATTATCCCCATTTCAAGAGAATTGCATATATTGGTATAAATGACCGTTTTCTATCTATAAGTCTATTTATGGGAGGTCCGATTAATGCCCAACGAACTTTCATGCATTTTGCCAAATGCACTCTTAGATGAAATGAGTGTATGGATGCCTATTTTATCCGAACACTTAAAGCTGCACAGGGGAGGACTGGATATAAGTATCAAACAAGACTGCATTTTTAGAAACCTCGATAACTCAGCAAGACAAATTGACTATCTTACATCTATGGTTTTATCTGCCAATACCATAAATCCTAACATCCAAAAAGACCGCACAAATCTAATACTACCTCAGGTTACTGTAGTAAGAGATATAAAGGAATTTATGTATCAAGGCATTAAAGCCTGTGAGATACTGTCTATTATACCTCCTGAGCAAGCAGAACATATGAGGAGAGAAACCGACAGATTTATAGGTATAATTGGCGGTCCAAAGCCAACCAGAGGCCAATTAGGCATACCAAGCCCAAAGGGAGATAAAAAAGTACTTAGTGTTCCGAGACTCATGCTTGCTGATTTACCTGACAAGGCAAGATTTACTGCCTTATTAGAAGAAATTATGTTCTTCTCTCATATAAATGAAGAACATGCACACATTGCTGCGATGACTGCAAAACCAGAAATACAAGAAAAGCTTACTAGAAAAGCCAAGGAATTTGAAAAGCTCTTTAATGAAAACCTGCATAAAGCAAAAGCTATAGAAGAAAGAGGAAAGGGCTTAGAAAGATTAATAAGTGAAACAATTAAGCTAATGAAGGATTTTAAGAGCTTCGGTATGGCTCTTCTTGAAAGTGTAGAGAACTGCTCATTGCCTGGTCATCAAACAAACACATGGCCATCACTTTATGACCACGTGCTACGTGAAGGAGACTATTTTGTTGAACTACTTATGTTAGGATCTAAAAATCTCTAACTCCATGACTCGCTCTTATCGGCGAGTCAAATTTATGTAAATTACATATTAAAGTAAAAGCATTAATAATAGAAATTCCTATGAATATACTATAATACTATTAATTTTATGAGGTGAACGTAATGTTAAACCCGGCTGAAACTGTTCCTTATATGATTCAAGCCAATGATACCTTCTATAAAATCAGTAAAAACTTTCATGTCACCTTAGATGATTTAGTAGAAGCAAATCCTGAGATAAATCCTGACATTTTGAAAATAGGTCAAGTTATTAATATACCATTGGCACCACCACCTTTCAACTGTCCATCAACTTCAGAGGTCTATACCATTCAACAGGGCGACACCATCTATAAGCTTGCTCAAAAATATAAAATAAAGCTTAGCACATTTATAAAATCAAACCCTCACATAAACCCCGAGGCTCCTCTTCAAGGTCAATCAGTTTATATAACTAGGCAATGCAATACCTACATCAGTGAAACTTATAAAATAGAGTTCAAATATCCTATAAGATGGGCGAAAATAAACGATTCTTTCTATGAAGGTTTAGATGGCTTCTTCAAGGTTTTAGCACTTAATTCAGACGCCACCCTTGAGGATATTTGTGAGACAGAAGCTTACCATAAACTAAAGCCCTATGGCTCTCTTCCTGAAATATTAAAAATCACAATATTGGACCGACAGGCTTGTTTAATTATACCTTCATCAGATCAGCCTAAAGAAATGAATGGTCAAGCAGCTATGGTTATTCAATATCTTGTACCTATATTAATTAATAATGCAGAGTACAATCACTTGATGCTTTGGACTGACAGCTTGCATATAAAGGACATTATAGAATCGCTTATATTGAAGGATTAAGCTTCTAACCCTCGCTGTTACCTATGAATTAGTATGTGCCTATAGGAAATAATTAAATAAGAGCATAGTATAAAAAACTTTAAAGGGGTGCAAAAATGAATAAAAGTTATATCTTTAAAAAAGAACTACTAGGCTTTTTCATTATCACCATTGTAGGTTTCTTACTCCATTTCTGCTTTGAGTGGAGCGGAAGCTCCAAGCCTTTAGCCCTGTTTTGTGCAGTCAACGAAAGTGTATGGGAGCATCTGAAAATAGGATTTTGGCCTGCTTTCTTTTTTGCTTTGTATGAATACTTTGTATTTGGTCGAAAAAAAGACAATTTCTTAGTTGCAAAAACTGTTGCCCTATATGTCATTCCCTTCACAATAGCTATTGTATTTTATCTGGTTAAAGCTATTACAGGACATCATTACTTTTGGCTGGACATCTCCTTGTTTGTTATTGCCATCGCTCTTTCTCAAATTGTAAGCTATAGAATTATTACAAGTGCAAAAAATTACAGCAGATATAATAGACTTTCACTAATATTGTTGGTCATTTTGATTGCAGCTTTTAGCCTGTTCACCTATTTTCCTCCCAAGCTGGAGCTTTTCAAGGATACGACAACAAATACCTACGGAATAAACTAGGTGTCATCACTTAAATAAAGCAGATCAAAGTAAAACTTCGACCTGCTTTATTTCTTATTTATTTTAAATTATCATTAATTACTTCCCAAATCTGTGGCTTTTCAAAACCCATTCTCCAGGATGCAACCCCTGCCAAGTCATACATATTTGCAATTTCAACCCTAAGCTTTATTGAGGCTTCATCCTCCATCCATATCTTGTAAACAGCCCCGTCCTTCTTGTATGTGACAAAATATTGCCCGCTTACAGCATCCCATGTCCTAGCTGCATTATTCTCTGCTACCAATCTCTCAGCTGTTTGCATGGAGACTGCACTAGAAGTAACTACTAACTTTCCATTTGCATCATAAGCTTCCTTCCAAACTCTAGTGTAATAAGGCATACCAAGAAGAAGTTTGTTGTTTGGAACCTCAAGCAATACCTTTTTCAAATTATCCTCTACCCATTTAAGCTGAGAAACCGAACCACTTACAGGACTACCTGTCCAATACTGGTCATAAGCCATTAAGGCAATGTAATCAGATACTTGTGCCAAGGCTTCTCTATCATAACAGGAAGACCAATCAGAATTATATGCTATAACAGTTACATCCACAGACAAGGTTATTCCAAGTGGCTTTGTCTTCTGATACAGTTCTCCTACAAATTTTGTAAACAAAGCTTTATCACTGGTGTACATATATTCAAAGTCAATATTTAGTCCATCTAAATTATAATACTTTGCATATTTTATTAGATTATCAACTGCATTCTTTCTTGCTGTCTCGTTATTTAGCATTTTTGAAGTCAAAGCCCTATTAAAGTCGTTGCCTACTAAAGCCCAAACCTTATATCCATTTTTGTGAGCCCAGTTTGTATAATCAAGGCTAGCTATGTTTGCAAAATCTCCATTAACACTACTAAGTGTAAACCAGGTAGGTGATATAACGTCCAAACCCTCTATCTTCGCTGTTCCAGACATATTTGAACTACTATTATAAAGGTTGTGCCATGTTAGATTTATCTTTTCACTTTCCTCGACAATTACTTCGTTAAGTATACTATATAGCACAGATGAGTCATATACCGTCCACTTGCCTTTATCTCTTTTCATATATAGCTTGCGAGTTATCTTGTACTCTCTGTTCGCACCTTCAACTGTGGCACTAGTCATATTATAGCTAATGATAGCCTCAGTGAGATATTTCGACTTATAGCTTATGAAAGTAAAAGAATTTGACATGCTTCTGTTTAGATTGATATTCTGTAGCTTCAAGCTGCTTATAATGCTATCTCTCTTTATATTTTGATTCTGCTCTTTACCAATTGAAAAAAGCATAATATCCTCTGTATTAAAAGTACCTTGAATTGGATTTGTCATACGACTTTTTTCATAGTTTTCTGCAAAAGCAGTTATTCCACTATCTTCTTGTATATCTTCCGGGCTTTTCAAATCCAAGATTCTCTGAATAACTACCGCTGCTTCAGCTCTTGTAGCACCATTATAAGGCTTGAAGCTACCATCAGGCATCCCTCTTATAATATCAAGTGAAGTTACTATATTAATACTGTCCAGATACTTATAAGCAGCATTTAAATCCTTAAAGCTTTTGCTTTGTGATGTCAAAGGTATATCCCGTACAGCCTTGGCCGCAATAACAGCCATATCTTCTCTTGTAATATTTTTGGCAGGATACATCACGCTTTGATTGAAGGCGTCCAGTAATCCCATACTCTTTGCCGCAGCAATATATTGACTGCTCCAGCGACCAACCTCAACATCTTGGTAGCTCTGTACGTATGTATCCGTCAAAGGCAAATCAATTGCTCTAGCAAGCATTACGATGAACTCTTCTCTAGTCAAGGTTTTATCCGGTCTCATACTTCCATCAGGAAAGCCCTTCAATATCTCCATGTAGCTAAGCTTTAAAATACCTTCTCTTGCCCAATGTCCTGTTATATCGCTATATGCGTAGCTTTTATCCGTAACACTTATTAATTTTTCATTTTGTGTCAGCTTGTCCACCGAAATCATATCTGCGTATGCAATCCCAACAAAGCTAAAGATATTGAATAATATAGCCATAGCTAATACAACTGACATAATGCTAATGTTAGCTTTCTTCATACATTTCACCTCTCCAATAAACATTATAACATTATGTTAACTAGATTTGAATTGCTAATTATTGGCGATTTAAGCTTTTATGCATAAAAAAACCGACCAATAAGGTCGGAGTAATAATATTAAATAGTAACTAAAAATAATTTATGACTAGCACAATAAACATTTTAACTGTTTCCAAAATATCTTGTTCTCTTAAGTGCCGGCAAAAGCACCATTGCAATAATACCACCTGCTGTTACCTGAATTATGTTACCTAAAACGTAACCCAAGGGTGTATAGAAATTTGAATACATAATTACCTCTGCAATATAATAGCCCACAACACCCAATACACCAGCCAATACAATACCTATAATATTTCTGGTTATCTTATTGCCCTGTGAATTACCACTTCTAGCTATCAAACCGGCTATCAGACCCATTCCAGCTTTAATGAAAAAAGTATATGGTGCATAAGTAGGATAGAAAAATATGTCAAATAGAGTCATACCTATTGCTCCTGAAATTGCTGCTTGTCTTGCTCCAAATAGTATGGCTGTAACAAATATTATGCTATCACCCAGATGCACTACACCACCAACTCCATAGGGTATATGCAAATAGCTCACAGATATATATGTAATAGCCGCCATCAAAGCTATCTGAACCATTTCCCTTATATTCTGTGACATTTTTGTACTTGATGTGTTTTTATAACCCATTTTTATCCCCCTTAAAGCTACATTCTATATGTTTTGAACCAAACATTTTACATAGAAATCAAAATGTGCAAAACATATCTCTTCTATATCTATTATATTAAAGTATAACTTTGAGACAATGTCTAAAGGGGCATTTTTATACTACAATATTAAATTTCTATACAATTGTATCGATACAATCAGAACTTCCTGCAAGCTGTTCCTTTGTAATGTTAATGTTTTTATAATAGTCTATATAATCAAGCCCTGCCAAACCCAATTGAACCGCTACCTGTTCAATAAGGTAGACTGTTGTAATATCAATTATTTGAATCTTAATAACCTGATTTTCTATTTCTGTCAAGCTATGAGAATTTAGCTGTGATATGTAAAGCTGCATATTAAACTGCTTGCCATACGCTTCTGACAGCCTGCAAAAAAGCAAGGGATCCAGTTCTATATGACATAGCCAGTCAGCAAAAAATTCAAACAACTCTTTTTGCAACAATAAAAACAATTCATTTTTCTTTTCTTTATTTATCTCAGTTTGCTTGAAATCTTTTGTATATTCCTTAATTGGATTTATAAAAATCGCACACAAAATTACAGCATAAAAGTCTTTCGCCTCTGATAGCAGCTTCTTATATGTTTCGGCACTTATAATTTTCCTATTATTTATATATTTCATTAATGCTTCTATATTATCTGTCACATAATGTTTCAAAAAAATACTTTCTAGAGTGCATACTATTCCCTTTAATATTATGCTATAAATTTCAAATGGAGTCTTCTCATCTCGTGCAAGCTTTAGTGATGTTTTTTGCTTTGTAGTATTCTTGTTCATATGTATGCCTCCAATGCTTGTTCTTCAGCAAAATTCCACATTTAAATTATTGCCATGATTTAGTTTCATATGCACCCATTGGAAACATAAAATAAATCCTACATATATAATATAGGATTTATCTTGACTATATCTTCATATAAACAAATTATTATTTGGCATTATACATCCCATTACTATTCATGTAGTTATACAAACCTTCTCCATGCTGTTGCTCTTCTTTTTGAATATGATTTAGCACGTCACGCGTATTCTTATTGCTCATCTCAAATATAGCTGTATCATATGCTCCAGAAACATACTTTTCAACCATTAGCATATCGTGGCATAAATCCGAGTCACTTTTGCTCATAAAACTTGTATTTTGACCACTTGCTTGTGTCATTCCCTGTTGTGTTTGTTGACTCTGTTGTCCTTGCTGCTGATTCATCTGTGGGATTTGTCCGCTTAACATCTGGTTTATTGAATTTAGATGCTCCTGCTCCTTTGTTGCATAGCTAGCGAATAATTGTTTCAGCTGTCCATCCTGAGCCTTGCCTGCATAATCGTTATACTTCTTTATGCAAAGCTCTTCATGGCTCTTCTGATCTTCAAGCAGCATTCTTTCTTTTTGAGTTAAATTTAAAGTCATAATAACACCTCCATAGGTATTTTTTCAATCTTGAGATTTATTATACCTATTTATTTATTTATTGATTATTTCTTGTAAAATATTTAAACTATATATTAGTAATTACATAAATGAGGTAATAATACATATGAATAAAGAAAATCAAGTAAAGGCAATTAATAACATGAGAATAAATAAATTTATCAGTGAAAAAGGCATTTGCTCCCGCCGAGAGGCAGACAGACTTATAGAGCAAAAGCGTGTTACAATCAACGACAAGATAGCGGAAATCGGTAGTACCGTAGCAGTAGATGATGTTATAAAGGTGGACGGTAAACCCCTAAAACCTAAAGAAGAGTTTGTTTATATAGCCTTGAACAAGCCTGTAGGTATTATAAGTACCACTGATACAAAAGAAAGAAACAACATTATAGACTTCATGAATTATCCAAAACGCATTTTTCCCGTGGGTAGGCTTGATAAGGATTCAGAAGGTCTCATTATTCTTACCAGTGATGGTGATATTGTAAACAAAATACTTAGAGCGGGAAATAATCATGACAAGGAATACATTGTAAGAGTTGATAAACCAATAACTCAAGGCTTTATAACCGACATGGCTAGTGGGGTTAAAATATTAGGTACTATCACAAAGAAATGTAGAGTAGATATACTTACTAAGTATACCTTCAGAATTATTCTGACCGAGGGTCTAAACAGGCAAATTCGCAGAATGTGTGAGGTATTCGGCTATCAAGTATTGAAACTCAAGAGAATACGTATTATGAACATTCATCTGGGGGACTTACCCACAGGAGCATGGAGGTATTTGACTACAGAAGAATTTCAACAATTAAATGACCTTATAAGAAATTCTATCAAAACAGAAGAAGCTTCAAAATAATTTACTAAGTTTGGGAACATTTAGTGCCATTGTATTAGTCATAAAAAATAAAACACTGAAAGGGGATTAATATGAAAAAATTTGTTGCACTACTCACAGCTTTTGTTTTACTGACAGGAAT
>JBAVGO010000096.1:0-12815 GCA_049684915.1 Lutisporaceae bacterium
CCTTCAAGAATATCCTTTGCTGTTTCTTCTCATGTGGACTCTAGAACTATATTGGACATGGGGGGAGCAGAAAAGCTACTTGGTAAAGGCGATATGCTTTTCTATCCTGTTGGAGAAGCTAAACCATTACGTGTTCAAGGTGCATTTGTTTCTGAGAATGAAATTGATAGACTTGTTAATAATATAAAGGCACAGGTGCCGCCTTCCTATAGCGACGAGATAATGAAAGGTCTAGAGAAGCATAGTGAAGATGTAGAAAAGAGCGAGAATGATAGTGAAACAGATGAGCTGCTTCCTTCTGCAATAGAGATGGTTGTGGGAAGCGGTCAGGCCTCAATAATGATGCTGCAAAGAAGATTAAGAATAGGTTACAGCAGGGCAGCGAGACTTATAGATCAAATGGAGGAACGCGGGGTAATAGGAGGATATGAAGGCAGCAAGCCGCGTAAGGTACTTATGACTAAAGAAGAATATGAAGAAATGATGTAGAATTAGATAATTTAATGATTGGTTATGTCGTAAATAGACGATAATCGTAGAAAATAAAAGGAATATGAATATGATGTGTCATAAGTGATGTATTTAGCTTAAAATGGTCATATTTATTGCCTGGGGAATAATACAAATTACTTTGACAGAGATTGGGCTATATAATATACTTTATATAGCTATGCAAGGGGGAATTTTTTTGAGTTTTAACATAACACTGGTTTCTTTGGGATGCTCCAAGAACCTTGTAGATTCAGAAGTAATGCTAAATATTCTAGCAAGTAATGAGTATAAATTAACAAAGGATTTAGAGAATGCAGATATTATAATAGTCAATACCTGTGGATTTATTGAGAGTGCTAAGCAAGAGTCTATAGATAATATAATAGAACTTGGTCAGCTAAAGGAAAATGGCAAATGCAAGGTTTTGATTGCAGCTGGTTGCCTTGCAGAAAGATATAAGGAAGAATTAATAAATGAAATGCCTGAGCTTGATGCTGTAATAGGTACTGGAGATTACAAAAACATATTGGAAGTCATAGACAGTGCTATGCAGGGTAATAAGGTTGTAAGGTTTGGGAATCAGGAAAATGTAGATATTTATGATTTGCCAAGAGTGATTTCGACAACAGCTTCTTCAACCTACCTAAAAATTGCTGAGGGTTGTGACAACAGATGCACATACTGCATCATACCAAAGCTTAGAGGCAGGTACAGAAGCAGACGCTTTGAAGACATTGTATCAGAAGCTAAGCTGCTGGTAAAACAGGGAATAAAAGAATTCAATATTATAGCTCAGGATACAAGCCGATATGGAAAGGATTTATATGGAGAATACAAAATAGCGGAGCTGCTCCAAGAAATCAGTAATATAGAAGGTATAAAGTGGATAAGACTTTTGTACTCCTATCCAGATGAATTTGATGATAAGCTCATAAATGTAATAGCAGATAATGATAAGATATGTAATTATCTTGATATTCCGATTCAGCACGCAAGCAATAGAATTTTAAAAAGAATGGGACGCAGAACTACTAAGGAAGAAATACTAGAGCTTATAAAAAAACTACGAAATAGAATACCTGATATTACACTGCGTACAACATTGATTGTTGGCTTTCCTGGTGAGTCAGAGGAAGACTTTAAAGAGCTTGTGGATTTTGTAAAGGAAGTACAATTTGACAGATTAGGGGTATTTACTTATTCTCGAGAAGAAGATACTCCTGCTTATGAGATGGAAGATCAAATTGATGAAGAGATAAAGCTGAAAAGACAAGAGAGAATAATGCTTTTACAAAGCGATATATCTTATGATAAAAATCAAAGAATTCAAGGTAAAACCTTTGAGGTTTTGGTAGAAGGTACTGAACATAAAAAGTATTATGGAAGAAGCAGCAAGGACGCACCTGAGATAGATGGAACAGTTTTTTTCACTTCTAAGGATATGCTAAAACCTGGTGACTTTACTTATGTCAAAATAACAGAAGCATCAGAATATGATCTGATGGGAGAAGAAATAAATGAATATAGCAAATAAAATTACATTATTAAGAATTGCGATGATACCAATATTTATGATATTTATGTTAGTGAAATTTCCATTTCACATGGAAGTTGCTCTTGCTGTATTTTTAATAGCATCATTAACGGATAAACTTGATGGACACATAGCTAGAAAGTACAATTTAATAACTGATTTTGGTAAGTTTATGGACCCTTTAGCAGATAAATTGCTGGTAACAGGTGCTTTTGTGATACTTATACAGCTTGGCAGGATAGATGCTTGGATTGTCTTCGTTATTTTAGCCCGTGAGTTTGCTATAACTGGTCTAAGAAGTATTGCTTCAGCACAGAATATAGTTATAGCAGCCAGCAACTTTGGAAAACTAAAAACAGTTTCTCAAATAGTTGCTATATGCATATTAATGCTAAACAATTTTCCTTTTAGCCTTTTAAATTTACCTGTTGATATAATAGCCGTATATGTTACTTTGATAATAACAATATGGTCAGGACTTGATTATTTCAGTAAGAACATGCTTGTTTTAAACCCAAGGAAGCTTGAGAACAAAGTATAAACAAAATTGTAAAAACGGCTATGTATTACATGCGACATGCATTTGGTACATAGCTTTAATTTATAAAATTTGGAGGTGCCTTATGAAGTGTGAAATAATTGCAGTTGGTACTGAGCTGTTGTTGGGCAATATAGTGAACAGCAACGCAAGATACCTTTCTGAGAGAATGGCGGAGCTAGGTCTAGATGTATATTACCACATTACGGTAGGCGACAATTTGACTAGACTAAAAGAAGTAATAACTAAATCTCTTGAAAGGTCAGATATTATAATTACTACAGGAGGTCTTGGACCTACAGATGACGATTTGACTAAGGAAGGGGTAGCAGAAGCACTGGGACTAAAGCTAATACCTCATCAATACAGTCTGGATAAGATTGAAGGCTTATTTAAGGCCACAAATAGGCCTATGGCTGAGTGTAATAGAAAGCAAGGCTACATACCGGAAGGTGCAATTGTACTAGAAAATAATAACGGTACAGCACCAGGTATAATCGCTGAATTGGATGGAAAGGCAGTTATATTGCTGCCAGGTCCTCCAAAGGAAATGATGCCTATGTTTGATCAGAAGGTATACCCTTATTTGAAGGCGAAATCTGACTGCTTGATTATATCTAAAACCTTGAGAGTAGTAAATATAGGTGAATCAAAAGTACAAGAAATGTTACAGCATATATTTGATACTCAGAGTAATCCTACTGTGGCACCTTATGCAAAAGATGGAGAGGTTCATCTAAGGATTACAGCAAAATGTAATATAAAAGCTGAGGCAGATGAATTTCTTGTTGATATGGAGAAGAAAATAACAGATATACTGGGAGATAATATTTACGGTTATAATGATGAAAGTTTGGAGTATGTGGTTTACAAGCTTTTAAAAGAAAAAGCTATGACCGTTTCCTTTGCAGAGTCCTGCACAGGTGGAATGATATCAGGTAGGCTTACAAATGTACCAGGAGTTTCCTCTGTATTTATAGATTCTATAGTAACCTATAGTAATGAAGCAAAAATAAAGTTTTTGAATGTAAAAGAAGATACTTTAAAAAAGTTTGGGGCTGTAAGTAGTGAGACAGCTCTAGAAATGGCAAAAGGAATACAAAAAGTATCTGGAACTGATATCGGAATATCTATTACAGGAATTGCTGGACCGGATGGTGGAACAGCTGAAAAGCCTGTTGGATTATTTTATATAGGGATAGCTATAAGAGATAAGTTAGAAGTGCATAGATTTTTATATCCAAGCAGTCGGGAAAGGGTTAGATGGAATGCTACTACCAGAGCCTTAGACTTGCTTAGAAGAGCACTAATATAACTACTAAAATTGATAGTAATATTATGAAACAAATGTTTGACTAATTAAATGCAATATAATATAATAAACATAGAACGTTTGTTCGTATATGACTGAATGTAAGAAAGGTAGGTGTAGCAGGTTTTCCTGCATTTTATGAACGATAAGAAAAAAGCAATTGAATTGGCAATAAGCCAGATAGAAAAGCAATTTGGTAAAGGCTCTGTTATGAAGCTTGGTGATAATAAAAAATTAAATGTAGAGTCAATAAGTACAGGCTCAATAGATTTGGACTTAGCTCTTGGAATTGGTGGAGTGCCAAGAGGAAGAATAGTTGAGATATACGGTCCTGAGTCTTCTGGTAAGACTACTGTAGCTCTTCATATAATTGCCGAAGCACAAAGAATAGGCGGCGAAGCAGCTTTCATAGATGTTGAGCATGCTTTAGACCCTGTTTATGCTAAAAATCTTGGAGTTGATATCAATAATTTGATAGTTTCACAGCCTGATACAGGTGAGCAAGCTTTAGAAATATGCGAAACGCTTGTTAGAAGTGGTGCAATTGATGTAATAGTAATAGACTCAGTTGCAGCCTTAGTACCAAAAGCAGAAATAGACGGTGATATGGGTGATTCACATATAGGTCTTCAAGCGAGACTTATGTCTCAAGCTTTGAGAAAGCTTACAGGTGCAATCAACAAGTCAAAGTGTTGTACCATATTTATCAACCAGCTTAGAGAAAAGGTTGGAGTTATGTTTGGTAATCCTGAGACAACACCGGGCGGAAGAGCACTTAAGTTCTATTCCTCAGTTCGTCTTGAAGTAAGAAAGGTAGAAAACATAAAGCAAGGTAACGATGTTGTAGGTACAAGAACAAAAGTAAAGGTAGTAAAGAACAAGGTTGCACCTCCATTCAAACAGGCTGAATTTGATATAATGTATGGAACGGGTATTTCCAGAGAGGGAAGCGTATTAGATGCAGCTGCAAACAATGATATTATTATAAAAAGTGGTGCATGGTATTCCTATGGAGATGCGAGAATAGGTCAAGGAAGAGAAAATGCAAAGCAGTATCTAAAAGAAAATCCTGCTCTTACACGAGAAATCGAAGATAAAATCAGATTGCTGTTTAATATGGGCGATACAAAAACACTGGGAATAGTAGAAGACAGCAACTCCGAAGACGATATGTAGATCAAAAAAGTAATAAAGAGACATGTGTTAAGGGGGAAGCTCCAACCATGGCTCTTTTTTAATAATACAATGAAAAGGTGATAAAAATGAAAATTACTGCTATTACACCACAAAAAAGAAATAAAGATTTTTATAATATTTTTATTGATGGAGAATTTTTCTGTTCTTTAGATGATGAATCTATATATACCATGAAGCTTAAAGAAGGCGTTGAGGTAGACACTATACTACTTGAAAAAACAGCCACTCAATCAGCATATAAGAAAGCTTTGAATTATTCTTTGTACATTCTTGCAAAATATTATAAAACAAAGCATGAGCTTATAAAAAAGCTTGCAGAAAAAGAGTATAGGGATGACACTATCAATTCTGTAATAGAAAAGCTTAAAGAGTTGGGATATCTGAATGATGAGATGTATGTAGAAGACTATATAAGAAGCAAGCAAGGATCAAATCAGACAATAAATAAAAAAACTTTATATAATAAGCTTCTTCAAAAAGGTATAGATAAGGAACTTATTAAAAATAGTCTAAAAAATGTAGACATTGACGAATATGATATTGCAATGAAAGCAGCTGAAAAAAAACTAAAAAACTTAAAAGGGAGTCAAAGAGAGAAAAAGGCAAAATTATATTCTTACTTATATGGTAAGGGCTTTGAATACGAAACCTGTAGTAAGATTATAGATTGCATTGAAATAAATGAATAATTATTATATTATATAGAAAAAATGTTATATTGTGGGGTTGGATACTATCTGTCCCATGTAAAATGCATTAAACTTGACAAAAAATTGCAGAAGATATAAAATAAATTCATGGTGTATCAAAAACTTAATACAATTTTAATAGATGAATTTATTCCATAAATTGGAGTTTTCATATACTTTAAGGAGGTGAATAAGTTATAGACGTTATTAAGTATGTAATAGTTGCAATTACTACCTTCATTGTGGGGTATTTAGTTAGAAGATATATTGCAGAATCAAAAATCAAGAATGCAGAAACAGAGGCAAAAAGAATTCTTGAAAATGCCTTAAAAGAAGCCGAGACCAATAAAAAAGAACTAGTACTGGAAGCAAAAGAAGAAGTACACAAGCTAAGATCTGAGCTGGACAAAGAGATAAGAGATAGAAGAAATGAGATTCAGCGTATAGAGAGAAGACTGCTGCAAAGAGAGGAACTTCTTGATAAAAAGATAGAAGCTCTTGAACAAAGAGAAGAGAATATCAACAAAAAGCAAAAAGAAGTTCAAAAGTCTCATGATGATGTAAACGAATTATACAAGAAGCAGAAGGAAGAGCTTGAAAGACTTTCAGGGTTATCATCAGAAGAAGCAAAACAATTACTTTTAAGTGATATTGAAAAAGAAATTAAGCATGAAGCCGCTATGATGATAAAAGATATTGAGTCAAAGGCAAAAGAAGAAGGCGAAAGAAAAGCAAAGGAAATTATATCTCTAGCAATACAGAAATGCGCAGCTGATCACGTTGCTGAAACCACAGTATCTGTAGTAACTCTGCCAAATGACGAAATGAAGGGTAGAATTATTGGTAGAGAAGGTAGGAACATAAGAACATTAGAAACTTTAACTGGCATAGACCTGATTATCGACGATACACCGGAAGCAGTTATATTGTCAGGATTTGATCCTATTAAAAGAGAAATAGCAAGAGTTGCTCTAGAGAAGCTCATTGTAGATGGTAGAATACATCCTGCTAGAATTGAAGAAATGGTTGAAAAAGCTAAGAAGGAAGTAGAAGCTTATTTAAGAGATCAAGGAGAACAAGCAACTTTTGAAACAGGAGTGCATGGTTTGCACACTGAAATAATTAGATTACTTGGAAGATTAAGATTTAGAACAAGTTATGGACAAAATGTCCTTAATCATTCTATCGAAGTGGCGCACTTGGCAGCAACTATGGCTGCAGAATTAGGTGCGGATGTTAAACTGGCAAAAAGAGCAGGCTTACTTCACGATATTGGTAAAGCAGTTGACCATGAAGTAGAAGGTCCGCATGTTCAGATAGGTGCTGATCTAGCAAAACGATACAAAGAGAATAATGAAGTAATTCATGCGATAGCAGCTCATCATGGAGATATAGAAGCTACTACCGTTGAGGCAGTTCTGGTACAGGCTGCGGATGCAATATCTGCCGCAAGACCAGGTGCAAGAAGAGAAACACTTGAATCTTATATTAAGAGATTGGAAAAGCTTGAAGAAATAGCTAATTCAATTGATGGAGTAGAAAAATCTTTTGCAATTCAAGCCGGAAGAGAAATCAGGATAATGGTTAAACCTGATGAAGTTAGTGACGCTGATATAGTATCAGTAGCTAGGGATATAGTTAAGAGAGTTGAAAGTGAACTTGAATATCCTGGACAAATTAAAATTAATGTTATCAGAGAAACTAGAGCAATTGAATATGCAAAATAAAAAAGGTGGCGTAAGCCGCCTTTTTTAATGACATGATGAAAATGCATTCAATATTGTGTTATTAGGAATAATATGTTATATATCTTACTATAAATATGTAAACAAGGAGGACAGCATGAATATACTCTGTATTGGAGATATTGTAGGTAAACCAGGACGTGATTTTATAACTGAAAGACTACAGAAGCTTAAAATTGAATATAAAGTAGATTTTGTTGTGGCTAATGGAGAAAACTGTGCTCACGGTGTAGGAATAACAAGAAATACATATGATGAATTAATCTATGCAGGAGTTGATGTAATAACTCTAGGTAATCATACATGGGCAAAAAAGGAAGTAATAGAACTTATAGAAGATAAGAAAAATCTAATAAGACCTGCGAATTTCCCTTCTAATAATCCAGGCTGGGGTTATACTATAGTGGAGAAAATGGGGAAGAGGATAGCTATAATAAACTTATGCGGAAGAGTTTATATGGATAGTTATGACTGTCCTTTTGCCAAAGCAGATGAAATTTTAAAAAAAATAGAAGATGAAGCAGATATAATAATTGTAGATTTTCATGCAGAAGCAACTTCGGAGAAATTAGCTTTAGGCTGGTATTTAGATGGAAGAGCAACTGCGGTATTTGGTACACATACTCATGTTCAGACCTCAGACGAGAGAATTTTGCCTCAAGGTACAGGTTATATAACTGATATTGGTATGACTGGTCCTTATGATTCAATATTAGGAGTAGATAAAGATATAATTATTAAGAAATTTGTTACTATGATGCCTAGTAAATTTGAGGTTGCAGAGGGTAATGCTGTTTTTGGTGCTGTTTTGCTGGAACTGGATAACAATAAATTGATTTCTATAAAAAGGTTGAATATTATTGAAGAATAGATATTATATTCATAATAATTAAGAAATTTGTAAATAAAAAGAGGATTTTAGGATTTATTGTAGAATATTGGTTGTAATTCTATTTTTTTGGGGGGACATAAATATGGAAATTTTGAAGGTATCAGCAAAGTCTAGTCCAAATTCTGTCGCAGGAGCATTAGCAGGTGTTATTAGAGAAAAGGGAGGAGCCGAAATACAAACAATCGGCGCAGGCGCTTTAAACCAAGCAATAAAAGCAGTTGCAATCGCTAGAGGTTTTGTTGCTCCCAGCGGTATAGATCTAATTTGTATACCTGCATTTACTGATATTATTATCGATGGAGAAGAAAGAACCGCAATCAAATTAATGATTCAAACCAGATAAATAATTAAATACAAAATACCTGCTTTTGCAGGTATTTTGTATTTCTAAGACTCATTTGAATATATTATTGGAGTTTGATTGACATTATATTGCATAAAAGTGTTATAATAATAATTGTTGTTAAATGAAGTAAAAGACTATATGATTATCAGATGTCAGGAGGAGTCTTATGAATAAAGCCGACTTGCACATTCATACAACTTCGTCTGATGGGCTGTTAAGTCCAGAAGAAGTTGTGAAGTGGGCAGTCTATAAAAAGCTTAGTGCTGTAGGAATTACAGATCATGATACAATAAAGGGCATACAACCGGCAATTGATTATAGTATCAATTATAATATTGAGATTGTACCAGGTATTGAATTAAGTACAGAATACAATGAAGAAGAGATACATATTTTAGGCTATTATATAGACTTTAAAAAGGACTGGCTGCATCAGAAGCTTAATGAGATATATGAATCCAGATACAATAGAGCAATTAAGATGATAGAAAAGCTAAGTGATATGGGTATTCAAATTACTTTGCAACAAGTTAAGAATATAGCAGATGCTGGCACTATTGGCAGACCCCATATTGCAAGAGCAATGCAAGAGATGGGCTATATTGACAATATGAAGGATGCTTTTAAAAAATACATAGGAAAAGGTTGTCCTGCTTATGTTGAAAGATATAAAATTACCTGTCAGGAAGCAATTGATATGATAAAAAATCTTGGAGGGGTTCCAGTATTGGCACATCCAGGTTTAATAAATAACAAAGCAAGTTTAAGTAAAATAATTGATATTGGAATCGAAGGTATTGAGGTTTATCATTCAAAGCATGATAATGAGACTATTAGAAGTACATATAAGCTTGCAGTGGATAGAAAATTACTGATTACAGGTGGCTCTGACTGCCACGGAATATTCATAAACAATGAACCTATATTAGGAAATATATGGGTTGATTATAAAAATGTTCAGCTTTTAAAAGAGAAATCTGAATTTATGAACATTAAACGTTCCTACTAGTTATTAAAAAACAATTTATAAATAAAAATGGAGGGCGAACAATGGAATTAAGAATATCTGATAAGATTTCAAAGATTGCACCATCTATAACTTTAGCTATTGATGCTAAATTAAAGCAAATGATTGCTGATGGTATAAAGGTTTATGGTTTTGGAGCAGGAGAACCTGATTTTGACACTCCCAAATATATTAGAGATGCAGCTATAGATGCAATTAATAAGGGTATGACCCGTTATACTGCTGCACAAGGCACAATGGAACTAAGAAAAGCAATATGTGCTAAGCTAGAAAGAGAAAATGGATTACTTTATAATGCAAATCAAATAATTGCATCAAGTGGTGCAAAGCATTCATTGTCAAATGCATTTGCAGCAATTTTAAACCATGGAGATGAGGTAATATTATCTGTTCCATATTGGGTAAGCTATCCAGAAATAATAAAGCTTAATGATGGCGTTCCTGTTTTTGTACATACTAAGATAGAAAATAATTTTAAAATGACTAAACAGGAATTACAAAGTGCTATAACTCCAAAAACAAAGGCTATACTAATAAATACTCCAAATAATCCTACAGGCTCTCTATACACAGAGCATGAATTAAGAGAAATAGCTGAAATAGCTGTTGAACACAATTTATTTGTAGTATCCGATGAAATTTATGAGAGATTAACATATGACGGTAATAAGCATGTAAGTATTGCTTCTTTAGGAGACAATATAAAAGAGCTTACTATACTAATAAACGGTATGTCAAAGGCATATGCCATGACAGGTTGGAGACTTGGATATGCTGCAGGCAATGAAAGAGTTATAAAGGCAATGTCAAGTGTACAAAGTCATGCGGTTTCTCATCCGAATTCAATAACACAACATGCAGCAGCAATAGCTTTAAATGGGCTGCAAGATGATTTACATAACATGTTAGAACAATTTTCAAAAAGAAGGTCATATATGTATGATAGATTAAGTGCAATAAAAGGTTTAAAATGTCTAAAGCCTGAAGGTGCTTTTTATGTATACGTTGATATATCATGCTATATGGGAAAAGAACTGTGCGGACAGACAATAAAGTCTTCCTTAGATTTTGCACAAATACTGCTAGAGAAGGGACAGGTAGCTGTAATACCCGGAGCAGCCTTTGGTACTGACAATTTTATGAGACTTTCATATGCTACTTCTATGGAAACAATAGAGAAAGGCATAGATAAGTTTGAAAGCTTTATTGAGGATAATCTTAAATAGAAAATTATACTTGACTTATTCTACTATATATAATAGAATTCTTTTAACAAGAAAAGACAATGATGGGAAGAGTAAATATAACGATGGATTAAAGCGAGCCGACAATGGTGTAAGGTGGGCATCACAGTTATATCGAAGAACATCCTTGAGTCTATAACCGAAATGCAAAGAGTAGGCTTATACGGCACCGAACCGTTATCATCGGGCAGCATTAATGAATGTTAAATTTATATTCAGTATTCTAGATGCTAAGTGAGCCGGCCAATTAATTGGCAATCAGGGTGGTACCGCGAAACAACCTTTCGTCCCTTTCTTTAGGGATGAGAGGTTTATTTTTTTATCAAAATATAAATAGGAGGAATGAAAAATGAAGGACATAACAGTTAAACAAATATATAGACAGGATGGACATTTTATAAACCAAACATTAAACGTGTCGGGTTGGGTTAGAACTGTTAGAGCATCAAAAAACTTCGGGTTTATTGAGTTAAATGATGGAAGCTTCTTCAAAACTATTCAAATAGTTTTCGAGGATAAGCTATCTAACTTCAATGAAATATCAAAGCTTTCAGTAGGTTCTTCTATTAGAGTTCAGGGAACTGTGGTAGAATCTCCTGGCTCAAAGCAACCCTTTGAGTTAAAGGCAGAAATTATAGAAATAGAAGGGCTTTCAACGCCTGACTATCCGCTTCAAAAGAAGAGTCATAGCTTTGAGTTTTTAAGAACTATAGCTCATTTAAGACCAAGAACAAATACTTTTTCTGCAGTGTTTAGAATTAGATCAATGGTAGCCTATGCAATACACCAATTCTTCCAAGAAAGAGGCTTTGTGTATGTTCATACTCCAATAATTACAGGTAGTGACTGTGAGGGTGCAGGAGAAATGTTTAGAGTTACTACACTAGATATGGAAAACCCTCCAAGAGATGAACATGGTAGAATAGATACTAGCAAGGATTTCTTCGGTAAGGCATCAAACCTTACTGTAAGTGGTCAATTAAATGCTGAAACCTATTGTATGGCATTTAGAAATGTTTATACCTTCGGGCCAACCTTTAGAGCAGAAAATTCAAACACAACAAAGCACGCAGCTGAGTTCTGGATGATAGAGCCGGAGATAGCCTTTGCTGATTTGGTGGATGACATGGATCTTGCTGAGGATATGTTAAAGTATATTATCAACTATGTATTAGAAAATGCTCCTGAAGAAATGGAGTTCTTCAACAAATTTATTGACAACACACTGTTAGAGAGATTGAACAACGTTGTTAGCTCAGATTTTGCTAGAGTAAGCTATACTGAGGCAGTTGAGCTTCTTAAGAAGTCAGGTGAAAAGTTTGAGTTTCCTGTAGATTGGGGTACAGACTTACAAACAGAGCATGAAAGATATATTACAGAAAAGATATTCCAAAAGCCTGTGTTTTTAACAGATTATCCTAAGGATATAAAATCCTTTTATATGAGGCTTAACGATGATGGTAAGACAGTTGCAGCTTCTGACCTTTTGGTACCAGGTATTGGAGAGATAATTGGAGGAAGTCAGAGAGAAGAAAGACTTGATGTCTTAGAAAAGAGAATGGAAGAACTGGGTCTTAATAAGGAAGATTACTGGTGGTACCTAGACCTAAGAAAATACGGCGGTACAAAACATGCTGGCTATGGACTAGGCTTTGAGAGAGCTATGATGTATATCACGGGAATGACCAATATAAGAGACGTTATACCGTTTCCAAGAACGGTAAAAACAGCAGAGTTTTAATTATTAACACCTCAGCTTAATAATATACATATTAAAGCTGAGGTGTATAATATATAGG
>JBAVGO010000097.1:0-23897 GCA_049684915.1 Lutisporaceae bacterium
ATAAATGATGTTGACTTCTATAAGAAGCAGGTTAGAATTGCTTTACGAAACTGTGGTATTATTAATCCTGAAAATATTGATGAATATATCGCATTTGATGGTTATAAAGCATTGGAGAAGGTGCTTACAAGCATGACTTCAACTGAGGTTATAGATACAGTTAAGCGTTCTGGCCTTAGAGGAAGAGGGGGCGGAGGATTCCCAACAGGTACAAAGTGGGATTTCGCTGCAAAGTCACAGGCAGATCAAAAGTATGTACTTTGTAACGCCGATGAGGGAGATCCTGGTGCATTTATGGACAGAAGCGTTCTTGAGGGAGACCCTCACTCAGTAATCGAAGCAATGACAATAGCAGCTTATGCAATTGGTTCATCTCAAGGTTATGTATATATAAGAGCAGAATATCCAATAGCTGTTAAGAGATTAACAATAGCTATTGGTCAAGCAAGAGCGTATGGACTGCTTGGTAAAAACATAATGGGCACTGATTTTTGTTTTGACCTAGAAATAAGATTAGGTGCAGGAGCTTTCGTATGTGGTGAAGAAACAGCACTTATTGCTTCAATTGAAGGCGAAAGAGGTATGCCAAGACCAAGACCTCCATTCCCAGCAGTAAAAGGTCTGTTTGGAAAGCCTACAATACTTAACAACGTTGAAACCTATGCAAACATTACAGCAATAATTAATAATGGTTCAGAATGGTTTGCATCAATGGGTACAGAAAAATCAAAGGGTACTAAGGTTTTCGCTTTAGGTGGAAAGATAAACAACACAGGACTTGTTGAGATACCAATGGGTACAACAATGAGAGAGGTTATTTTTGAAATCGGTGGTGGTATACCTAACGGTAAGAAGTATAAGGCTGCACAAACAGGCGGACCTTCAGGTGGATGTATACCAGCGGAGCATTTAGATGTTCCAATAGACTACGATAACCTAATAGCTCTTGGATCAATGATGGGTTCAGGTGGACTTATAGTTATGGATGAAGACAACTGTATGGTTGATATAGCTAGATTTTTCTTAGACTTCACAGTTGATGAGTCTTGCGGCAAGTGTACTCCATGCCGTGAAGGTACAAAGAGAATGCTTGATATCCTTGAAAAAATAGTAGAAGGTAAGGGAGAAGACGGAGACATAGAAAAGCTTGAGACATTGGCTAATACTATTAAGAACTCTGCACTGTGTGGTCTTGGACAGACAGCTCCAAATCCGGTACTTTCAACCTTGAAATATTTTAGAGATGAGTACGAAGCTCATATTTATGAAAAGAGATGTCCTGCTGGTGTATGTAAAGGCTTAGCTAAATTTACAATTATAGAAGATAAGTGTAAAGGCTGCGGAATCTGCGCTAAGCAATGTCCTGTTACTGCAATATCAGGAAAGCCAAAGACACCTTATACAATCGCACATGATAAATGTATTAAGTGTGGTTTATGTATGGAGAAATGTCCATTTGGCGCTATAATAAAGGCTTAATTAATAATAAAGGGTCAAATCAGCAGTTGTATGTGCTGATTTGACCTTTTTCATTCATATCTATTAAAAAGCAATCATCGGATTTTTCCATGCACAATTGTTTTGTTTTTTGAGCCAAGGTCACTATATTGTTATATGTATGCTGTGCACCAATGGCTAAAAGAGGGACACCTATAAAGTCTATCTTTAATCCTCTGGAAAAGAAACCTCCAAGGGTCATGGCGATTGGCACAGTTCCAGATGTGTTTATATAAGCGAAGCATTCATTTATATCATATAATTTATGCATTTCCATAGAAAGGTTTCGAAGTGCAGGAATAAGAGCTTTTGATGTTCCTCGACCTATTGTATATACTTTGTTTCCATACTCATCTATACCATGAAAAATCAAACGCCCCATATCCTTATAATGCAATCTGTTAAAATATTCCGTATTTAAAATTTCTTGTTTTGATGGTATTCTATTAGAGGGAAGTATTCCTAAGTGTACAGCAGAGGTTAAAATTGACGAGTGCGTACCACCATAACAATTGTATATGATTATCATGTAAAATTCACCTCTAACATAGTATTTGTAACGTAGGTGAAAATTATCCTTTTATAATTACTAATAATATGAACAGGATAAAATTATCAGACTTGGTAATGCTAAAAAAATATACATTTACAATTTGTTAAATAATTAATTAGTATGCATGAAAATCGCAAAAGGGTTTTATACGATGGTGTCGAATAAAAACTAATTGGGGTAACCTACGAAATGCACTGTTTTAGCAGATGCACAAATTTCATTGATTTGCGTAAAATATATGAAAATAGGCCATGTATTTGTTGCTAATTAATTTGTGCTTTCTATATAATAACAATATTAAATATAGTTTTATGTAAAGCTTATAGCAATGCATTTAAAAATTTCATTTTACACGAGGTGAGCAAATTGAGTATGAAAAAACTGACTTTTAAAGGCGGAACTCATCCACCACATAGTAAGAAAGCAACTGAGAAAATTGCTCTTACTAAGGCTGAACCGCCAAAGACTGTTGTTATTCCAATGCAGCAGCATATTGGGGCACCATGCGACCCAATAGTAAATATTGGAGACGAAGTAAAGGTTGGACAAAAGATTGGCGAGGCTAAGGGCTTTGTATCTGTTCCTGTACACTCAAGTGTTTCGGGTAAGGTAATAGCTATAGAGCCAAGAATGTATACTGGTGGAACAAAAGTTACCTGTGTTGTTATTGAAAATGATATGCAGGATACAATTCATGAAAGTGTTTCATCAAAAGGAAGCTTGGAAAGTCTATCGGCAGATGATATAAAAAATATCATCAAGGAAGCAGGTATAGTTGGCATGGGTGGAGCTGCATTTCCAACTCATGTAAAGCTTGCACCGCCACCTGAGAAAAAGGTTGATACTGTAATATTAAATGGTGCTGAGTGCGAGCCTTATCTTACAGCAGATCATAGGCTGATGCTGGAAAGTCCAGAAAATGTGGTGTTTGGACTTCAAGCTTTGATGAAGGCTTTACATGTATCTAAAGGCTACATTGGTATTGAGGATAACAAACTAGATGCTATTGACGTTATGCAGAAAGCTGCAGCAGGCAAGGCTGGTATTGAAGTAGTCGCATTACATGCAAAGTATCCACAGGGTGCCGAGAAGCAGCTTATATATGCTTGTACAAAAAGAGAAGTCCCATCAGGTGGTTTGCCAGCAGATGTAGGGGTGGTTGTTAACAACGTTGGTACAGCTGAAGCAGTTGGTAAAGCAATTAAAACTGGTATGCCTCTGGTAGAGAGAATTGTTACTATAACAGGAGCGGGCATAAACAATCCAAAGAATATGCTTATAAAAATAGGTACTTCTTTTAAGGAAATTGTTGATCAATGCGGCGGCTTCAAGGGCAATCCACAAAAGATTATTGCAGGAGGCCCTATGATGGGTATAGCACAATTCTATTTAGATGTACCTGTAATAAAGGGTACTTCTGGAATATTAGTATTAGGCGAAGAAGAATCGAGATTGCCAGAAGAATCAAACTGTATAAGATGTGCTAAATGCGTAGGGGTTTGCCCGATTAATCTTATGCCAGCTAATCTAAGTGCTTATGCATTGCTAAATAATTTTGCTCAAGCAGAAAGCTTAAATGCTATGGATTGTATAGAATGTGGAAGCTGTTCTTTTGTATGTCCTGCAAAGAGGCCACTGGTTGAATCCATAAGATTAGCAAAAAGAGAAATTGTTGCAAAACGCAAGAAAGCTCAAGCGAAGCAATAGGGGGGTAAAAAGTTGGAAAACACTAGATTTTTAGTATCATCCTCACCTCATATTAGGTCAGGAGAATCTACAAAAAAAATAATGAGCGACGTTGTAATAGCTTTACTGCCTGCTTTGTTTGCGGGCATATGGTTCTTTGGATTAAAAGCATTATGGCTAACGATGGTTGCTGTGGGTTTTGCAGTAGCAACAGAGGTAGTAATGCAGAAAATAATGAAAAGACCTGTTACAGTAAATGATTTCAGTGCAGTAGTAACAGGTATACTACTAACTTTCAACGTTCCGGTTACACTACCATGGTGGATGTTAGCAATAGGTGCAATATTCGCTATTGCTATAGTGAAACAATGCTTTGGTGGAGTCGGATATAACTTTGTAAACCCTGCACTAGCTGCAAGAGCTATGCTTTTTGCATCATGGCCTGTTGAGATGACCTCATGGGTTCAACCAGGCGTAGATGCAATAACAACAGCGACTCCAATGGCAATACTAAAAGGAACTGAAGCAACAGGTGTACTACCAAGCGTTTGGAATATGTTTGCAGGTAACATTGGTGGTTGTATAGGCGAAACTTCAGCCTTAGCATTATTGATAGGTGGACTTTATCTTATATATAGAAAAGTAATAAGTCCAAGAATACCCGTGGTATATATTGCTACAGTTGGTATTTTAGCATTATTATTTGGTGGTTTTGATATGACAATTATACCATATCATTTGTTCGGTGGCGGATTATTCCTTGGTGCTATATTTATGGCTACTGATTATTCTTCCTCACCAATGACTGCAAAAGGTCAAGTTATTTTTGCAGTAGGCTGCGGACTTATAACTTCAATAATAAGATTCTATGGAGGATATCCTGAAGGCGTATCCTATTCAATACTTCTCATGAATATTGCAACTCCACTAATTGACAGATTTACTTTACCAAGAAAGTTTGGGGGGGTGAAAGCTCGTGCGTGATTATGTTAAATTATCTGGTGTACTTTTAATCATTTGTGCTATCGCAGCAGTATTTTTAGGTTTTACAAATGAAATTACCTATAAAAAGATAGCAGAGCAGGCAGAGAAAGCTAATAATGAAGCAAGACAATTAGTTCTTCCAACTGCAGATGAATTTACAAAGCTTGATGAAGCTGAATTGGCTGCAATACAAGCAAATACTGATTACAGCATAGTTAGAAATATTTACGAGGCAAAAACAGGAGGCAGCTTAATAGGCTATACAGTTATGGTTGCACCCAAGGGTTATGGCGGGGCTATTGAAATGGTTGTTGGTATTGATTTAAATGGAACAGTTCAAGGTGTAAAGGTTGGAACTAACAATGAAACACCTGGATTGGGTAAAAATGCTGAAAAGCCAGCTTTTAGCGAACAATACAAAAACAAAACTTGGGATAGTCTAATTAGTGTAATAAAAAATGGAACTCCTAAAGAAAATGAAATAGTTGCTATAGCAGGTTCTACAATTACATCTAAGGGAGTTACAGAAGGTGTAAACAAAGCAATGGCTGTAGTAAAAGAATTGTCAGGTAAATAATCGATGATGTTGGAGGTGGAAAAATGAGTTTATATAAAGACTTCAGCAATGGTATTATAAAGGAAAATCCAGTGCTTAGACTTGTACTTGGAACATGTCCTACCCTTGCAGTAACAACAGCCGTATTTAACGGTATTGGTATGGGTTTAGCAGCAACTGCTGTTTTAATAGGATCAAACTTAATTATTTCTCTTATTAAGAAGATTGTACCTAACGAAGTTAGAATACCTGTATATGTAATTGTAATTGCTTCCTTTGTTACTATCGTTCAAATGCTAATTAAAGCATATTCACCAGTTTTGGATAAACAGTTAGGTATATTTATTCCTCTTATAGTTGTTAACTGTATTATATTTGCGAGAGCAGAGTCCTTCGCGGCGAAGAATCCTCCATTAAATTCAGTTATGGATGGTATAGGAATGGGATTGGGCTTTACTATAGCTTTAGTAATAATCAGTACATTTAGAGAGGTTTTTGGTGCGGGAACCTTCTTTGGAATGCAAATTTTTGGTGCAGGCTTTAAGCCAGCATTGATTATGATACTGCCTCCTGGAGGCTTCCTAGTATTCGGACTTACTATTGCAGCAGTTAATAAGTTAACTGCCGGCAAGAAGGCATAGGAGGTAGTTTTATGAATCTTTTATTAATATTATTAAGTGTTGTACTGGTTAATAATTTTGTGTTATCTAGATTTTTAGGAATATGTCCCTTCTTAGGTGTTTCAAAGAAGGTTGAGACAGCTACAGGTATGAGCCTTGCGGTTACTTTTGTAATGGGTTTGGCCTCAGTGATAACTTGGTTAGTTCAAACCTTCATTTTGGTTCCACTTAAGATAGAATATATGCAAACGATAGCATTTATACTTGTTATAGCAGGACTAGTTCAATTTGTAGAAATGGTTATTAAAAAGACTAGCCCTACATTATATCAGGCACTTGGTGTTTATTTGCCGCTTATAACTACAAACTGTGCGGTTCTAGGTGTTGCGATACTAAACATACAAAGCAATTTTAATTTAATTGAAACCTTAGTAAATGGCGTAGGCGGAGGCTTAAGTTTTACACTAGCAATCGTATTGTTTGCAGGAGTAAGAGAGAGACTTGAAACAGTACCAATACCAAAGGCTCTTGAAGGCTTTCCAATAGCGATGATTGCAGCTAGCCTTTTCTCCATAGCATTTTTGGGTTTCAAAGGTTTAATATAGTAGTAATATCAGCAAATTATCAGGAATGAGGTGAAAATATTGAATTTAGTTAATATAATATGGCCAGTATTAAGTCTTGGAGGACTAGCTATCTTCTTTGGAATTGTTCTGGCTTATGCCTCTAAGAAATTTGCCGTAGAGGTTAATCCTAAGACGGCGGAGGTAAGAGAAGCTCTACCAAGTGCAAATTGCGGTGGTTGCGGCTTTGCTGGCTGTGATGCCTTTGCAGATGCTATTGTTAGTGGTAGTGCTTCAATAACTGGATGTCCTGTTGGAGGCGAGGCTGTAGCAGCAAAACTAGCAGCAATCATGGGCGTTTCAGCAGATAATGAAGAAAGACATGTTGCAAGAGTAATATGCTCTGGCGATAACAATAATGCAAAAGAGAAATATGAGTATCAAGGTATAATAGATTGTAAGGCAGCAGAAGCTCTAGCAGGAGGATCTAAAAGCTGTAAATACGGATGCACAGGGCTTGGTACCTGCGTAAAAGCATGTCCTTTTGATGCTATACATGTTGTTAATGGCGTTGCTGTTGTAGATGAAGAAAAATGTACAGCATGTAAGAAGTGTATAGCTGTTTGTCCAAAGAATATTATTGAGTTGGTACCTGTATCAAAAGAGGTAAGAGTACTTTGCAAAAATCAAGAAAAAGGCAAGGCAGTCATGGAAGTCTGTAAGGTTGGATGTATCGCATGTCAAAAATGTGTTAAAGCATGTAAGTATGATGCCATAGTGTTTGAGAACAACCTTGCAAGAATTGATTATAGCAAATGTACAAATTGTATGATGTGTGCTGAAGCATGTCCAACAAAGACAATATATGCAAATTTCGATAATAGAAAAAACGATTTGTAATTAGCGACAAGTGAATAGGATTCAAAAGAAGTGAAATAATGAAAGAAGCGGATTAACCGCTTCTTTTTTTAGAACTTATACCAACTTTACATAAAGACATTGCGAATTATTATATATAGAACGCACAAATTAATTAGCATAAAATACATGACCTATTTTCATGTATTTTATGCAAATCAATGAAATTTGTGCATTTTTATAAATGTAAATTGTTTAATGCGATATATATAGTTGCCTTCTATATACATTAAATATGCCAATTTCATTGCAGTAAGAAGCTATACATGCTAAACTAATAAAGAGCAGAAAACTGTCATAAATTGTTCTGCATTAATTTTCTATTAATTTTTGTTGACTTCTCGTTTGTTTTTAATCAACTTGGAAAAAATAAGGAATGGAGATGGGTCAGATGTCAAGAGGTTATAGCAGAGGTAATGGCTGGATACTTTTCTTGATGATTCTTTCAGGTATAGTGATTGGAGGTTTCTTAGGAGAGCTATTGGGTCAATATGTTCCGATTCTTAAGTATGGTATGAATCTTGGGGTTAGCACTCATACTTGGAATCTTAAAATTTTAGAGTTGACAATTGGGTTTAAGTTTAATATCAATATGTTTAGTGTACTAGGAATAATAGCAGCTATATTTTTTTACAAAAAGAATATATAGCATAAACTGAGGAGCGTTCAATGAATATTATTCTAGCATCAAATTCTCCGCGAAGAAAAGAAATATTAAACCAATTAAACTTAAATTTTGAGGTTATACCGTCTAGCTTTGAAGAGTTATCTTTGGATATGGAGCCTAAGACATTAGTAGAGCACTTTGCTTATATGAAAGCAAAGGATGTATATGAGCGACATACTGATATCAGGAAGTCTGATACTTATATACTAGGTTCAGATACTATTGTATATAATGGTAGAATTATGGGTAAGCCTAAGGATGATGAGGATGCTTATCAAATGCTAAAAGAGCTAAGTGGTAGGGAACATATGGTTATATCTGGGATTTCAATTATAAAAGCAGCTACAGGTCAGAGTATGACAAGAAATGAGATTACAAGGGTATGTTTTAGAAATTTATCAGATAGAGAAATATGGAAATATATAGTTAGCGGAGAATCAAAAGATAAAGCAGGTTCATACGCAATTCAAGGAATAGGCTCTCTTTTTGTAAAGGAGATAAAAGGCTGTTATTTTAATGTAGTGGGGCTTCCTGTTCAGAAATTTAATGAAATAATGAACGAGTTTGGAAAATTATTGCTGTAATTTTTAACTATTAATGCACAAATCAATGAAATTTGTGCATTATATTGACAGTGGAAAACATATCACACTATTTGATAAATGTAAATTGTTTAGTGGGATATATCTAGAATGTAAGGATGTTGTTATGAATGAGTGTAACCTTTATAAAAGCCGGAATAAAACAATTGCCAGAAAATGAGAGACCTCGTGAAAAATTGGCTAAATACGGAGCTGAGGTATTATCAAATGCTGAATTGTTGGCAATACTAATAAGAACAGGAACAAAAGCTGAAAGTGCTATTGATATAGCATATAATATACTTAAACAAGAGGGTGGAATAGGCTTTTTAGTTGACAGCAAATCAGAGGAATTAAAAAGCATTAATGGAATTGGTTTGGCTAAGGCGGCACAGCTAAAAGCAGCTGTTGAGTTAGGCAGAAGACTAGCTGCACAAACCTACAAAAGCGAGGTTTTCATCAGATGCTCAAAAGATGCAGCAAATCTTGTAATGGAAGATATGAGATATCTGAAAAAAGAATATATGAAGACAATACTTCTTAATATAAAGTGCGGACTTGTAAGCATAGAAGAGATATCAGTAGGAAGTATAAATTCTTCCATAGTTCATCCCAGAGAGGTATTCACACCAGCTATTAAGAAGTCATGTGCGAGTTTGATATTGGTGCATAATCATCCTAGTGGAGACCCTTCTCCTAGTCAAGAGGATATTAATATCACTAAGAGATTGATGGAAGGCGGGAACTTGCTAGGTATTGAGGTAGTTGATCATCTTATTATTGGAGATAGAAAATATATTAGTTTGAAGGATAAAGGAATCATGTAATTTATGAAGAACTGTGATAAATTAAGGAGGAAATTAACAAAATATGGGACTGTTTAATTTTTTTGCAAAGGATATAGGAATAGATTTAGGGACAGCAAATACTTTAGTATTTGTAAGAAACAAGGGAATAGTTTTAAGAGAACCATCTGTTGTGGCGATGAAAAAGGAAGACAATCATGTTTTAGCTGTTGGAGATGCTGCTAAGCAGATGATTGGTAGAACACCTGGAAACATTGTTGCAATAAGACCTATGAGAGATGGAGTAATAGCAGATTTTTCAGTTACGCAAGATATGTTAAGATATTTTATAAAGCAAGCAATAGGAACATCTATGTTTGGAAGACCTAGAGTATTGGTAAGTGTACCGTCAGGCATAACCGAGGTAGAAAGCCGTGCAGTTGAGGAAGCTGCTCATCAAGCTGGTGCCAAGGTTGCTAAGGTTATAGAAGAGCCTATGGCTGCAGCTATTGGTGCAGGCTTACCGGTAGGAGAACCAACGGGAAGTATGATCGTAAATATGGGTGGAGG
Organism: Lutisporaceae bacterium; assembly: GCA_049684915.1. Taxonomy (GTDB): domain Bacteria; phylum Bacillota; class Clostridia; order Lutisporales; family Lutisporaceae; genus GWB2-37-7. Next base: position 9,981 of record JBAVGO010000097.1, read on the forward strand.
TACTACTGAGATAGCTATAATATCTCTTGGTGGAATAGTTGCTAGTAAATCTATAAGAGTTGCTGGGGACAAAGAGGATGAGGCTATTGTTAATTATGTAAAAAGAGTATATAATCTAGCCATAGGGGAAAGAACTGGAGAATTGATTAAAATAAATATTGGTTCTGCATTCCCTAATGCGATAGAAGGTAATATGGATATCAAAGGCAGAGACTTAGTGACTGGTCTTCCTAAGACTATAAATATTACCTCTGATGAAATTTTAGATGCTTTAAAAGAACCTATATCGCAGATAATTGATGGGATTAAGAGCACTCTTGAAAAAACACCTCCCGAATTAGCTGCAGATATAATGGATAGAGGGATTATGCTATCTGGGGGCGGGGCACAACTGCACGGTATAGACAGCTTAGTAAAAAGAGAGACAGGCATGCCTGTTCATATAGCTGAGAATCCAATGGAGTGTGTTGTGTTAGGAGTAGGTAAAGCCTTGGAGCAATATGAGGAAATCAATAGGTCTCAATATTCAAGAAGGAGATAAGAAGGTTAATAATGGCTAACCATATTGGTTAGCCATATATTTGAATATGGAGTGAGATAAATGAAGCTTTTCAACAATAGACTGCTAACCTTTGTAGTTATAGTATCAATTATATTGATACTATTTGCTGCGTTTACATCTAATGGAAGGACAAGACCTACCCTTGTAGAAGGAGCAATGGGTATTGTTATTAATCCTATACAGAATGCATTCTACTCAGTGGGAGAATTTTTCAGCAGCTCCTTTGACAGCATTTTTCATCTGAAAACTCTAAGAGCTGAAAATGAAATATTACAAAGCGATTTATCAAAGCTTCAAGAGCAAAATCGCAAACTTATACAGCTAGCAACAGAAAACAAAAGACTTAGAGATATTTTGGGTTTTAAGGAAACAAATGAAGAGCTTCAGTTTATAGCAGCAACAAATATTACTGGAAGAGATCCTGGAAATTGGTTTGATATTTATACCTTAGATAAAGGTTCTAAGGATGGAGTCCAAGCTAACGATGCAGTAATAGTTGGAAATGGATATTTGGTTGGTAGAGTAATTGAAGTAGGCAGTACATATAGTAAATTTATGGCATTGGTAGATCAAAGAAGCTCGGTCAGCATTATTGTAGACAGGACAAGAGACCTAGGAATAGTTTCAGGAAGTGCTGACAATGATATAATAGCAGTTATGCCTTTAGAAGCAGATATTGTAAAGGGTGATGATATAAGCACCTCAGGATATAGTACCTTTCCTAAGAATTTATATATAGGTAAGGTAAAAAGTGTAGAGAAGCAGGAGCGTAAGCTGCAAAAGCTGGTATATATTGAGCCTGCCGCAGACTTTAAGAGACTTGAAGAAGTATATATAGTTAGAAACGTAGGCAAGTGAGGTTAGAATGAAGACTATTATTATATCGGTAATTGTATTGCTTAATATAATATTGGAAGCGACACTTTTCCAATTTCTACGTATTGCTGATGTGAAACCTGATTTTATAATCATAATGATTATAGCATATGCGATATTGGAGGGCGGTGCTTATAGTGCTGTCATAGGATTGGCTTCCGGGCTTTTGATTGATATCTTATTTGGAAGAGTTTTGGGAGTGAATGCTTTTTCATACATGATAACAGGATATTTATTTGGTCAAGCCCATGATAATGTTTTTAGGGATAGTATACTACCTCCAGCTTTATTTAATTTTGCAACAGTTATTATATATCAGCATTTATACTTTTTCTTGATGTATATGACAGGGAACTTACTGCACGAGGGTTTTTCATATATGCATATTTTACTTGGAATGATAATACCGCAAAGCCTATATAATACTATTTTAGGAGCCATAATGTACAGGTTTTATCTACATTTAAGTGAAAAGGATTTTATGCAAAGAAGACTTTACTAACTATAATAATAAAAAAGTTAGGTGGTTAAATGTTAAAGAAATTTTTTAAAAGCAGACTAGACTATTTAAGGGTCATTATTATTTTTATAGCATTGATACTTGTTTTTCGGTTAGCAGATCTTCAAATTGTAAAAGGTGATTATTATAAAAATAGAGCTGAAAATATTAGGACCAGAACTATAAGAATTGATGCTCCAAGAGGTCTTATAGTGGATAAGTATGGACGCACCTTAGCAGGAAATCAAATGAGTTATTCAGCAAATATAATGAAAGCCGACCTTCCTAAAGCTGATATCAATGAAATAGCTCTTACTGTACTTAAGGTGATTGAACGAAATGGAGATATTTATAAGGATGAGATACCGATATTAATAAATCCAATACGTTTCACTTATACTGATGATGAAGCAAGCTGGAAGGCTAAATACAATGTATCAGCAAATGCTACAGCAGAAGAGGCCTTTAGAAAAATCAGACTTGATAACAATATACCTGATGATATGGTAGATATTGAAGCCTATGATATGCTTATTCAGCAATATGGTATAGAGCTGCCCTTTAGCTTGGAGGATTATAAGTTTTCCTTCGAAAAGGAAGAACTTAAGTGGAAAAAAAGCAAGAATTTTGATGAAAATGCAACTGCAGAGGAAATCTTCAGCAAATTAGCGGAGGACTACAGTATACCAAGAAAGCAGAATAGAGACCTAAATGGCTATACTGATGAAGAGGCAAAGAAAATACTTGCGGTACGATATTTACTAAGCCAGAACATTTATAAGGCATATGAGCCTGTTGAAATAGCGGCTAATATAAGTGATCAAACAAGAGCACAGCTAGAGGAGAGCAGAATATTTCTTCCTGGCGTAGAGATTATACAAAAACCAATAAGAAAATATCCCAACGGTGACTTTGCATCTCACATAATGGGCTATATGAGTAAAATTGGTACAGAACTTGAAAAGCTGGCAGAAAAAGGCTATACCGCTCAAGATATGATAGGTAAATCGGGAATAGAATCTTCTATGGAGCAGTATTTGAATGGTACAGATGGCTGGAGACAAATAGAGATAGATTCCAATGGTATTATGATAGATACAATAAGTGAAGAAGAACCTATACCTGGTGATACAGTATTTCTTACTATTGACACCAAGCTGCAGAAAGTAGCTGAGGATGCTTTGAAGCAGACAATGGAAACAATACAAAAAGGAGATAAAGCAAAGGGTGTGAATCCGTATCCAAATGCTACCTCTGGGGCTGTTGTGGCTATTGACGTAAATTCAGGTAGGATTCTGGCATTGGCAAGTGAACCTAAGTTTGATCCTAATCTTTTTGTATCAGGCATCAGTACCTCTGACTGGAAAGCACTCCAGTCAACAACAAATGTACAATATTCTCCTAAGCCTTTGATAAATAATGCCATCAGCTCCGCTCTGCCTCCAGGTTCTGCATTAAAGATGTTGACAGGTCTTGCAGGCTTAGAGACAAACAGTATAACACCAACAACAATTATAAAAGATATAGGTCCCTATGATGTAGGTGGTGGCTATGCACCTTCATGTTCAATTTGGAAAAGCAGCCATAGAACTCATGGTGCGGTAGATATAGTTAAGGCCATACAACAATCATGCAACTTTTATTTTTATGAGGTAGGAAGAAGAGTAGGTGGCGAGAAATTTGAAGAATATGCAAAGAAGCTTGGTTTTGGTGCAAAAACTGGCATTGAACTAACAGGAGAAGCTTATGGAAGTATAGGTGGACCTAGCTACAAGCTGATGCTTTATGAAAGATACTTAAGTAATTATCTAACCTATAAGCTTAATTTGGAGGATGATAAGAAACAAGAGATAGTTTCATATATGAAAAGTGATATTACAACTAGTGAAATAAGAAAAAACCTAAAGGATATGGGTATAAGTGATTATTCCAGCAGAGAAAAAATCATTCAGTATATAACCGAAAGTGAATGGAAGCTTTATAATATGGTTCAAACAGCTATTGGTCAAGGTGACAATACTATGACACCTATTCAAATTGCCAATTATATAGCGACTATAGCAAATGGAGGTACAAGATATAAACCTTATCTGGTTGAAAGGATAGTATCCTATGATGGAACTACTACGCTTGAAAAGGCACCAGAGGTAGCTGAAAAACTTGAAGTTGATCAGAGCTCCTTAGATTGGATAAAGAAGGGCATGTATTATGTCAACAATGTATCAGGAGGAACCGGTTATAAAGAATTTGCAGGAAGTGAAGTTGTAACAGCAGGTAAGACCGGTACAGCTGAAATCAAAGATTACGACAATCATGCATGGTTTGTAGCTTATGCACCATATGACAAGCCTCAGATAGCTGTGGCAGCAGTCGTGATTCAAGGAGGCCACGGTAATTACTCAGCACCAATTGCCCGGGCAATAATAGAACAGTATTTGGCAGCAGAGGAAGTAAGGGATAATATTACACCAACAAACGATATGATTCAATAAAGAATTAAGCAGTTAAAAGCTCACAATGTATAGACGTTGTGAGCTTTTCAAAAGCTAATACACCTGTAGTGGCAGACCTATGTGTCTGCCAGTTATTCACGAGTTTACATAAATGTAAATATATGCATGTAAATTTCGTACTTATATTTGTAGGAAAAAGAAGGATTTATCAAGCTTGTGCAGAAATTTATATGATACGTATTAATATATCACTAATAATCAACTTTGGATGGTTGCAGGAGGTATCATTCTTCAAATGAGCGAAAATACGGTAGTTTTTAAGGGAACCAAGGAAGGCTTATTTATACTAATAAAAGAAGATATGGACATGGACAAAATCAAAGATAATCTTAACAAGAAGATAAAGCCCTCTAAACGTTTTTTTGAAGGCGCCAAGATAGTAAATTTTAAGGGCAAAAGATTATCAAAAGAAGAGTTTGACGAGCTTAAGGACTTGGTAGAAAATGACTATGGAATGACTGTTGTAGGTGAGTATTCTGAGGATCAAGCTATGTTCGTCGATAAAGAGGAAACAAAAGAAGATACATCCTACGAAAAGCTGCCTTATAGTAATGTTATACAGGATAAAGTACTTATGCTAAGGGCAACTGTGAGGTCTGGACAGCTTATAGAGTTTAATGGCAATATAGTAATAATAGGAGATGTAAACCCAGGTGCTCAGATAAAGGCTACAGGCTGCATAGTGATTATGGGTACTATGAGAGGTGTAGCTCATGCAGGTTCTAATGGAAATTATGAGGCTTTTGTTGCGGCTATGAACTTACAGCCAGCACAAATTCGAATAGGCGATATAATTACTAGATCTCCTGATGGGTTTGGGGTAAGAGCATCAGTGCCTGAGATGGCAGTGGTAAAACGGGGTATGATATTTGTAGAGCCGTATTTGCCAAATAGATAAAAGAACAAATTCTACTGATAAATTATACATATGTTTATGTAATGGAGGTTGTACAATGGGTGAAGTAATTGTTATTACATCCGGTAAGGGTGGAGTTGGAAAAACCACTTCAACAGCAAACATCGGAACTGGCCTTTCTTTGGAAGGCAAAAGTGTGGTTCTGGTTGATGCCGATATCGGTTTAAGAAATCTAGATGTAGTTATGGGTTTGGAAAACAGAATAGTATATGATTTAGTAGATGTGGTAGATGGTATATGCAGGTTAAGACAAGCCTTGATAAAAGACAAGAGATACTCAAATCTTTATTTGTTGCCTGCAGCACAAACAAAGGATAAAAACTCTGTTACACCGCTGCAAATGCAGCAGCTGACTACTGAGCTTGCCAATGAGTTTGACTATGTAATAGTTGATTGCCCTGCAGGTATTGAGCAAGGCTTTAAGAATGCTATTGCAGGAGCTAGTAAAGCTATAGTAGTGACTACACCAGAGATTTCGGCCGTAAGAGATGCAGATAGAATAATTGGTCTTTTGGAAGCAAACGGACTGAAGAATCCGCAGCTTGTAATCAATAGACTTAGAATTGACATGGTTAAGCGTGGCGATATGATGAATATTGACGATATGATTGATATACTCGCTATTGAGCTTTTAGGTGTTGTGCCTGATGATGAACATATAGTCGTATCCACAAACAGAGGTGAGCCGGCTGTAACAAATAGCGAATCTATGGCAGGACAAGCGTATAAAAACGTAGTTAAGAGAATCATGGGAGAAGAGGTTCCATTTATGAATTTAGAAACAGATCAGGGATTTATGGCTAAGCTCGCTAAGATGTTTGGCTTGAATAAGAGGAAGTAAGGGGGAGTAGTTATGGACTTGTTTAAAATGTTTAATAAAACTGACAATAGTAGCAAGGACATTGCTAAAGAGCGTCTTAAGTTGGTGCTAATCCATGATCGTGCCAACGTTTCTCCTCAGTTTCTTGAGATGATTAAGGGAGAAATAATTGGGGTGATATCTGATTATATGGAAATAGATGAAGCTGGACTAGAGATAACACTTACAAGAACAAAAAGAGACGTAGATAACACATCAGTCCCTGCTTTAATTGCTAATATTCCAATTATAAGAATGAAAAATAATGGAAAGTTTTAACTGCTGATAAAATCAGCAGTTTTTTTTATCATAAAAGCTTGCTTCCTAAAATATATTATATAAAAAGCTTATAAGAAAAATGATTATATGAATTAAGCTTTTTTGTAGCAGATTAAAACTAGGGAGGAGATTTTATGGACAACAACAACTTTGATGATGCTCCACAGATAAGATATGTTAATGAATATAAGAGATTTGGAGATATTTTCAAATTAAAAAGATTTGGAGAAAGAACATATTTTGACAGACTCTTGCTTCAAACCTTTGTAACCTTGATTATTGTTGCTTTGCTTCTATTAATAAACAATATAAATACTGTTATAACAAATAACATTTCACAGAGAGTTAAGGAGGTCATGAATTGGAATATCAGCCTTAATAATGCTGTAGATACCTTCAAAAATTTTAAAACTATTATACCGGACACTAAAAAATCTCTTGGCATAACGGAAGACAACACTAACATTACCTTTATAATGCCAATTGATGGAGTAATAACTTCTCCTTTTGGTGAACGTATACATCCAGTATTTAACACTACACAGTTCCACACAGGTATTGATATAGATGCTGAGATAGGAGACACTATTAAATCCTCCACTAATGGCATAGTAAAGGAAGTTGGAGAAGATGAGTTTAACGGTAAATTTGTAAGGGTTGAGAGCGGAAGCTATGTAATAGTATATGCACACTGTCATAAAACCTTGGTAAAAGAAGGGCAAAAGGTAAACCAAGGAGATATTTTAGCCGAAGTAGGGGACACAGGGGTAGTATCTGGCCCTCATCTTCATTTTGAAATCCAAGAGAATAATCAGTCAGTTAATCCACTTGAGAAGCTGAATAGTGCTTCAATACAATAAATTAGGATTTTCCAAATAGATATTATTAGGCTCTATATGTTTTGCACTAAACATTTTACAATTAATTCAAAATGTGCAAAACGTTTTCCTTGATTCATATGTTGCGAAAAATACAGTTTCGATAACAAAATCAGACGCTTCAACTGATTTTGTGTATGTTAAATCTTTTTCGCAATATATCTATTTTAAATATTAATTATGCGGAGGCTTTTATGATAAGGATAAAATTAAACCTATTTTTTATCCTTTTTTTATTTGTAAGTATATACATAGGCTATATTCATCAAAGCCTGATTATATTTGCCAGTGTGCTACTGCATGAAATAGGACATGTCGTTGTTGCTAAATTGTTAGGCATAAAGGTAGAGGAAATAGAGCTTTTTCCCTTTGGCGGAGTTGCAAAGATGGAGGATATAACTAAGTATGGAGGGTATATGGAAGCTTTTATTGCTATTGCAGGACCTGGCGTAACTGCTTTTATAGCGATAATAGGGATTGTTTTCTCTGGACAAAATGAACTTCTAAAGACTATCGGTCAGTTTAATATCATACTATTGACTTTTAATATCATGCCAGCCTTACCTATGGATGGTGGAAGAATAATAAGAAACATACTTTTGCATTTCATGAGCTATAAGCAAGCAACTAAAACAATGGTTATATCTGGAAGACTGACTGCTATTGCCCTGGTTCTTTATAATATATATATAATTTATAAGGGCAGTAACAGTGTCGCATATATAATTACAGCTTTATTCATTTATCTGGGCTGCCACAAGGAGCTTCGCTATTGTTCCTACTATTATCTGTTAAATAGAAACAATAGTAAGAAAGGAGCCGCAGGAAAAAAAGGATTAAAAACTAGAATCTTAAAGCTGCATCAAGATAGTTACGTAAGGTTTGCTGTCAATCAGTTTAGCCCGGGCAGCATATGCATAATTCATGTAATAGATGATAGTGGAAGGGTTATTAAGACTTTAAGTGAGGCAGATATCATGGATGCTTTCCTTAAGTATGGTTATGACAGTAAAATAGGTCAAATAAAATCACATAAATAAATTTTATAGCCTTTGTGGAAGATAAATACAATGATTCGTGTAATTTTTTATGGTATTAAAATGATAATTATGCAATAATATAAATGAAAACTTTTTGGACTGCATTTATGAAAAATATTTGTAAATATATATGAGACATAATGCACAAAGGATAAAGCTCGGAGGTTACTAATGATTAAAGATGATATAAAGGATTTTATTTATGAGGATATACTTCCTAGGGTGGAGAAGCCAGGAAGATATGTAGGAAACGAATGGAATAGTGTACATAAAAGTCTGGAGGGTATAAACATACGCTTTGCATTTTGTTTTCCTGATGTATACGAGATAGGCATGTCGCATTTGGGTATAAAGATACTTTATCATATGCTAAATGAACAAAATGATATATATTGTGAAAGAGTATTCGCACCTTGGTCTGACATGGAAAAGGAAATGCGGCAAAATGAAGTAAAGCTTTTTGCACTTGAAAGCATGGACTATATCAATGATTTTGATTTGATAGGCTTTACTTTGCAATATGAGATGAGCTATACCAATATTGTAAATATGCTTGATTTAGCAGGATTGTCTGTAAGAGCGAAGGATAGAAAAGAAGGAGAACCCTTTGTAATAGCAGGAGGACCATGTGCGTATAATCCTGAACCCCTTGCTGAGATAGTGGATTTGTTCGCTATAGGTGAAGGAGAGGAAATGCTTTTAGAAATTATGGAGGCCTATAGAAGCTGGAAGTCCAGTGGCAGAAGTCGAGAGGAGTTCTTAAGAGCTGCTGCTTCTATCAGGGGAGTATATGTGCCTTCACTATATAACGTAGAGTACAACGAGGATAATACAATAAAACAGGTAAGTCCTATATATGAGGATGTACCTAAAAAGGTGAAAAAGCGTGTTGTTAAGTCACTTGAAAACGCTTATTTCCCTGATAAGATTATTGTTCCATTTATAGATGTAATACATGATAGAATAATGCTGGAGATATTCAGAGGCTGCACTAGAGGCTGTAGATTTTGTCAGGCGGGAATGGTATACAGACCTGTAAGGGAGCGAACAGTAGAGGAATTAGTTGAGATAGCAGACAGGCTGCTTGAAAGCTCAGGTTATGAGGAAATATCTCTTTCATCTTTATCTACTGGCGACTATTCCAGACTTCAAGAGCTTGTAGAAAGGTTAATGTCAAAATATCAGTCTAGGAGAGTTGCACTGTCACTTCCTTCACTGCGTATAGACTCCTTCTCTTTAAAACTAATTGAAGAGGTGCAAAAGGTACGAAAAAGTGGTTTGACCTTTGCTCCAGAAGCAGGAACTCAAAGAATGAGAGATGTAATAAACAAAGGAGTAACTGAAGAAGATTTGCTAAATTCAGTAGGAGCTGCCTTTGAAACAGGTTATACGGGTGTGAAATTATACTTTATGATAGGTCTTCCTACTGAAACTATGGAAGATATAGAAGGCATTGCTGATCTTGCAGATAAAGTTATAAGTAGATATTACCAAGTACCAAAGGAAAAAAGAGATGGAAGGATAAAATTTAACATAAGTGCATCATCATTTGTACCAAAACCTTTTACTCCATTCCAATGGGAGCCACAGGATAGAACAGAGACACTGATAGAAAAGCAGAAGCATTTGAGAGCAGCACTAAAGAAAAAGCAGGTGAGCCTTAATTGGAATGAGCCATATGTCAGCTTATTAGAAGCAATCTTTGCCCGTGGAGACAGGAGACTAAGCCCTGTAATGATTAAGGCATGGGAAAAGGGCTGTAAGTTTGATGGATGGGATGAGCATTTTAAGTTCAATTCATGGATGGAGGCCTTCAAAGAGTGCGGAGTAGATCCTGAGTTTTATGCTTATAGAAAACGTGAGCTGGAGGAGCAGATGCCTTGGGATCATATTGATGTAGGTGTAAATAAGAAGTATCTTAGAAGTGAATACAAAAAATCCTTAAAAGCAGAACTGACCAGGGATTGTAGGACAGTATGCACCGGCTGCGGTATTAACCTTTTGGAAGAAGGCGGTGTATGTAAATGATAAATGTAAGAGTAAAATTTACAAAAGAGAATGAGGTTAAATATATTTCTCATTTGGACTTAATGAGAACCTTTATGAGAGTTGTAAGAAGAGCAAATATTCCTATAGCATACAGTGGAGGCTATAATCCTCATCCAGAAATGTCCTTTGGAGCACCTTTGTCATTAGGAGTAATAAGTATGGCAGAGTATGTAGATATAAAGCTTGAGCAAGAGCTGGACTTGGGAGATATGATTGCAAGATTAAACCTCTCTATGCCAATGGGTATAAAGGTATTGGGGGCAGCAAAGCTGCCTGAAAGCTTTAAAAGTGCTATGGCATTAATAACCCATGCTAAGTACACAATTTATGTATCTGTAGAAAAAACTGATTTACAATATTTCAAAAGTAAATTAATAGAATTTTTAAATCAAGAAAGCATAATAGGCAAAAAGCGTCAGCCTAAAAAGAACTTTGCAATTAAGGAATTTGACATAAAACCTATGATTTTGGAGATGGCTTTGGAAGGCTGTGAGGAGGATATCTGCACCTTTACCTGTCTGCTGTTAAGTGGAAGTCAGTCAAATTTGAATCCAGAAATACTTATACAAGCTTTTGTAGAATATGCGGGAATTGATGTTAAAAGAATAAAGATTCTTAGGAATGAGGTTTATTCAGAGAAGAATGGAAAGTTATTGGATTTGCTAAAGTATGAGAACTAGATTTTTGCAGAAAAGTGCCTAAAGAATTCATTGAAGATAAGCATTGTTGTGCGTTTTATAAAGGTGTAAAACATATGAATAAAGTAGAAGGTTTTGCACATTATGAATACATATAATATATTTGTGCAAAACATATAGATAGGGGCATGGATTAATGAAGGAAATAATTATTGACGTTGGAAAAACACAAACAGCAGTGGCTCTGCTCGAGAGAAAAGAACTGACAGAGCTATATGTAGAGAAAAATGAACATCAGTCCATTGTAGGTAACATCTACAAAGGACGGGTGGAAAACGTACTGCCGGGAATGCAGGCTGCCTTTGTTAATATCGGAATAGACAAAAATGTATTTTTATATGTTAAGGATGCTATCCCAAACGCATATTTTGGTGAGGAAGATGAAGGGGAATTTACTGACAAATATAAAAATGCGAATATTAACAATTTTTTAAAGGTTGGACAGGAAATAGTAATTCAAGTAGTAAAGGAGCCTATTAGCACAAAAGGTGCTAGAGTAACAACCCATATAACATTGCCAGGAAGGTTTATAGTGCTTATGCCTACAGTAGAGTATATCGGCGTTTCAAGACGAATAGAGAACGATGAAGAAAGAGAGCGATTGAAAGTCTTGGCGGATAAGTATAAGCCTGAAAGCATGGGTATAATAATTCGTACAGCAGCTGAAGGCTGCAGTGAAGAAGATATTAAAGAGGATATCAGTTTTCTCTGTATGCTGTGGGAAAGTATCAAAGATGAACAGACACAGGGACCTGTCCCAAGAATAATACATAAGGATAAGGATATCGTTTATAGAACTGTCAGAGATATGTTTACTAATGACATTGATAAATTTGTTATTAACAACAAAGAACAATATAATCAGGTAGTGCAAATTGTTACTTTTATATCAAAGAATTTAGTAAAAAGGGTAGAATTCTTTGATAAGACTTATGAGATTTTTGAGTATTATGATATAAAACCAAAAATCAATAAGGCATTGACTCGCAAGGTATGGCTTAAGTCTGGAGGATATCTTGTAATTGACCAAACAGAAGCTTTAACTGTAATAGATGTAAACACAGGTAAGTTTGTAGGTAGTATAGACCTTAAGGATACAGTATTAAAGACTAATGTGGAAGCCGCCAGAGAAATTGCAAAGCAGCTAAGACTTCGTGATATCGGAGGCATTATAATAATTGATTTTATAGACATGCATGAAAAACAGCATGAAGAGGTTGTCCTTGAGTCGCTTAAGAACTCACTGAAGAAAGATAGAACCAAGTCTAATGTCTTAGGAATAACTCACTTGGGATTGGTGGAAATGACCCGTAAAAAAGTTCGCCAAAGAATTGACAATGCATTCTTAAGTGAATGTCCATGTTGCAATGGTGAGGGAAAGGTTTTAACAGACTTCAAAAAATAACAGTGCTTGCGATTTAGGAAACAATGGCATAAAAGAGCTTTGCTGCAATACATGGTAAATGGCATTGACAAATAGAGTAAGCTATGATAAAGTATATTGATGTAGGCGTATCCGCACGGAACGGGTTTAAATTTTACCTAGCATCCGGCGAGACTTATTTTAGGAGGTGTAAGCCTAATGTATGCAATTATTAAGACTGGTGGAAAGCAATACAGGGTTAACGAAGGTGATGTTATTTCTGTAGAAAAGCTTGGTGTAGCTTCTGGAGAAGCAGTTGTATTTGACGAAGTACTTGTTATATCAAAGAATGGAGAGATTCAAATTGGAGCCCCTGTTATAAGCGGTGCCAAAGTTGAAGGTACTGTTGTTCAACAAGGCAAGGAAAAGAAGGTTGTAGTATTCAAGTACAAGCCGAAGAAGGATTTCAGAAAGAAGCAAGGTCATAGACAGCCATTTACAAGAGTTATAATTGATAAAATCAATTTCTAATTAATTGAGATGGTAAAGATTGAAATTAATCGAAATAAAGCAAAACATATCACAAGCTATAAGCTTACAGGTCATACAGGTTATAGTAAGCTAGGAGAATTTGATATAGTTTGCAGTGCGGTTTCTGTACTTGCTCAAACGGCGGTACAGGGGCTAAAAGTTATTGCAGATATTGATATTAAGTATGAGATTAAGGATGGCTACTTGAGTTGTCAGCTTCCAAAAGAGTTGAACGACAAGCAGCAGCTGATGAGTATTGCAATACTTGAAACAATGTTTGTTGGTTTAAAGAATATTGAAGAAAATTACAGAAAGCATATAGATGTAAGAGAAAATGAGGAGGTGTGATATATGTTTAGAATAAACCTTCAATTATTTGCACATAAAAAAGGGGTAGGTAGCTCCAGAAACGGTCGTGACAGTGCATCTCAGAGACTTGGAGTTAAGAGAGCTGACGGACAAACGGTTCCTGCAGGTAATATATTAGTTAGACAAAGAGGAACTAAGGTACATCCTGGAACAAATGTTGGAATAGGTAAAGATGATACACTATTCGCACTTGTAGAAGGCGTTGTTAGGTTCGAAAGAAAAGGCAAGGATAAGAAAAAAGTCAGCGTATATCCGGTAGCTCAATAAGGTAAGATGGTACGGCGAAAACCGTACCTGTTTTTTTATCCAAGTATGTAAAATATTTTCTTTGATTCATATATAGCTGTTAGACCGTGAAATGAAAAGCTGAATGTATAAAAAAATCTAGAATTATAAAACTAATTAAAGAAAATCTAATAAGTTATGTTAAAAAAATAACTAAACTTAAATATTATGATGATATTTAAGTTTACAAAGCTTAAGAC
>JBAVGO010000098.1:0-14863 GCA_049684915.1 Lutisporaceae bacterium
GTGCAAAACGTTTTCCTTGATTCATAGGTACTGCATATCCTCTATTATGAAATATTATATCACACTTTATACAGTCAAGCTTGCTGTAGCTTATACTGCAAATTTCATTATACAACATTTTATCTTCTTATACGATATACTCTATCTTATATATTTTTGCAGCAGCTCTTTAGCCTCCTCCAATGCCTTTTCTGAGCTTAGCTCGTCATTTATGGCGGCCTTAACTCTAGATTGGAGTATCAAATCAATTTGCTCCCAATTCTTTACTCTCGGAATCGGTTCAACATAGCACAAGCTTTTTTGTACTATACTCATTTCCTTATCATTTAAATATAGCTCCTGCCCAGATTTGTGCACAGGAAAATAGCCATATTTCTTAAGTTCCTCCTGAGCTTCAGCTGCGGTAAGGAACTTTACAAATTCTATACACATTTTTCGCTTATTTTCATCCTTTTGCTTAAATACTCCAAAGGAGCAAACACTCTCTCCTATGCTTACGGGTACCTCTTCCTTGCCTGTAGGATAATTTGCTACTGTAAATTCAAATGAACCTGTGGAAAGATTTCTTAGATATGGTATAGTCCAAGAGTTTGCAGGGTATACCGCCACCTTACCATTTACAAAGGAAGCCCATGCCTCGCTAGAGGTCATCTCACCAAACTGTGGGGGCGTAACCTTGTAGATATGCTTAAGCTCCCATAGTCTTTGCAATCCCGACACAGCCTGTGGTCCATAGAAGGTGTATTCATCTAAATCTCTGCTCACAACCTCAGCACCATCGCTCATCAAAAAACCATACAGATTATAGCTTCCCGCCTGTACATATGAATTAAATCCAAATACATCTGCACCCTTTTTCTTGTTTGCATTATAAGTCAATTGCTTCAATGCCTCGACAAACTGCTCATAGGTCCAATTTCCATTCTCGGGAATAGGAACATTTCTTTCGTTAAAAAGCTGAGTATTTAGAAGAAGTGTATAACCAGTCATCATCCATGGCAGACCATATAGACTACCTTTATACGTTGCACTTTCTAGGGCCGAGGGTATGAAATCAGACTTTTCAGCTTCTGTTATGTATGGGTTCAGATTTTCCAACATCCCTTCATACATGAAATAAAAGTCACTGCCTATAGGTGCAACATCTGGATATGCTCCAGTATTGGCTGCCGCTTTTAATAAAGTAGCTCCACTTGCTACATCTAGCTCCTTAAAATCTATGTATACTCCCGGATGCAGCTTTTCAAACTGCTTTATCTTAGAGCTTATCCATGACAGCTTTGTACCGTTAGTTGTATTTAGTCGTGGATAATCCCAAACAGTAATAACACCTCTCCAATGTATCTCCGCTTTCATATCATCATAGCTCTTATTATAGTCAACTCTATACCTATGCAGCAAGACGGGTCCCATAAATATCAAAATTATCATAAAAAAGCATAAAAAAAGAGTAAAGGCTCTTTTCAAGATCATTTATATCCCTCCAGATAAGCTTTTACTCTATATATATTCTTACTCTTTAAAAGTATGATTTTATACCACAGGTACTTCTATTCCATATTTGATGTTTCTGCCCTTTTTGTTCAAAAATTCTACCAGCCTATTAGGATTTGAGCTTATTACCAATTCTTCTGTAATTCCTAAGTCATCAAACAGACTGATAACCTTGTCAAGCTTGCCTACATCAAAGCAGAAATGAGAATCACTTCCTGTGACCAGTAATGCACCTTTTTTCTTTGCCTGCTTTGCAATTCGTCTGCAATTTTCGCTACTGCCATATCTTGTATTTCCAAAGGAGCTATTGTTAATCTCTATTAGGGTACCTGTTTCCACAGCACAATCCACAACTCTTTCAATATCTATGGGAAACTGTGGGTTGCCAGGATGTACCAGTACATCTACAATAGGATTTTGCATAACTGCTATAGCTGCTCTTGTATTTTCTTCAACATTGCCGGGTACCAGACAAATGTCATGGAAGCCTGCCATAACTAGCTCTAGCCTGCTAAGATAGCTCTCAGGCATGTCCAGACGACCATCGTAGCTTAAAATATTTGCTTCTACACCCTTTAATATTCTTACTCCGCTTAAATATTCAGGAATCACTCTAAGGTTTCCAAAATGATATATATGAGGTCCTCCTGGCATAGAAGGACCATGATCGGTCATACCTATTATCTTCATGCCTTTTTGTCCTGCTGCCTCAGCTATTTCTTTTATAGTACTATATGCATGACCACTAGCTATAGTATGACAGTGAGTATCTACCAGCAATTTCAACTGTACACCTTCTTATTGCTCATTTTCGTTGTTTTTATTTTCTTCATATTCTTCTTTGGATTTGTTCATGTCATTGTTGTAGTAGCCTATTGGTTCTTCTGGAATTATAAATACAGCTATGACATAGGCAATTATTCCCGGGAATCCGCCTGACATTATTGATATCAGTACCCAAACCAGTCTAATAATCGTAACATCTATTGCAAAATAATCCTCAAGTCCTCCGCATACTCCCGACAACATTCTTCTTGATCTTGATCTGTAAAGCTTCTTATTCATATATTTACCTCCATATTTATCTTTTATGACGCGTGTTTTGGTATTTTCATAATATAATACGGATAATTAATAATAATGTCTTATAAATTAAAATAATTATATAACATTTCTGCTGCTTTTTTGTTCATGCCCTGCACACTGCTTAGTTCTTCTATACTTGCAGTCTTTATGTTCTTTATACTGCCAAATGTCCTAAGCAGTGCCTGCCTTCTAGTAGGACCGATGCCAGGAATTTCATCCAGCTGTGACTTTACAGTGGTTTTTGCTCTTAAGCTTCTATGATAGGTTATTGCAAATCTATGTGCCTCATCCTGTATGTTTGTTATCAATCTAAAGGCGTGAGAGTTTATTGGTATAGATATTTCATGCTCATTATATATCAAACCTCTGGTTCGATGCTTGTCATCCTTAACCATGCCGCATACTGGAATGTTAATGTCTAGCTCTTTAAGTATCGGTAATACTGCATTTATCTGTCCTAAGCCTCCATCAATAAGTATCAGCTCAGGAAACTCAGAGAACTTACCTGCTGCAATATCCTCGCCTGCGACTTTAAGCTGTTCTCGTTCCTTCATGCCATGAACAAATCGTCTTTCTACTACCTCTCGCATACTTTCATAGTCGTTGGCACCATCAACATACTTTATCTTAAACCTTCTATAGTCTTTATTTTTTGACCTTCCGTTTTCAAAAACTATCATAGAGCCTACATTTTCCACTCCCTGCAAATGGGATATATCAAAGGCTTCTATGCGCTTTGGCGGTATTGAAAGTCCTATATAGTCTGCCAGTTCTCTACACGCACCTAAGGTCTTTTCTTCATCCTGCTTGTACTTTTCCATAATAAGCTTTATTGCATCCTCTGCATTCTTACTTACCATCTCAATAAGCTTTTGTTTCTCACCCTTTTGAGGTATGGTAAGCTTTACCTTACTGCCCCGCTTCTCACTGAGCCAGCTCTCTAAAACCTCTATATCGTCAATATCCTGCTGCAATATTATCTCCTTTGGCACAAAGGTATCACCATTGTAAAACTGCTTTATAAAGCTGCTTATAACCTCGCTGTGATTATCCAAGTCTCCGCCATCCAACAAGAAGTGCTCTCTGCCGATAAGCTTGCCTCCCCTGATGAAGAATACCTGCATACATGCCTCTCCATCCTGACGAGCCATAGCTATAGCATCCTGATCTATCAAGGATGTGGAAATTATCTTTTGTCTCTCAGCTATTTTCCTCACTGCCGCAATGTTGTCTCTTAGCTCTGCTGCTATCTCAAAGTCCAAATTATCTGCAGCGTATTGCATTTTCTTATCCAGCTCTCCTATCAGCTCCTCTTGCTTGCCATCTAAGACCATGATAATTCCTTTTACAATCTCCCTGTACTGTTCCTTGCCTATGTTACCTTGGCAGGGTGCTATACATCTATGTATATGGAAGTTAAGACAGGGTCTCTCCTTGCCTGCAATTCTTTCAATGTTCTTATTGCAGCTTCTAATTGGGAAAAGCTTATTTATTATTTCAATAGTCCTATTTACTGCTGACTTATCTGTATAAGGTCCAAAATACTTTGCTCCATCCTTCTTTATTTCTCTTGTTATCATAATACGAGGATAGGTCTCATTTACAGTAACCTTTATATAGGGGTATTGCTTGTCATCCTTTAGAAGAATGTTATACTTTGGTCTGTGTTTCTTTATAAAATTACACTCTAATATAAGAGCTTCCAGCTCAGTATCAGTTATTATATACTCCAAATCCCTGATTCGCTCCACCATAGCAACCACCTTGGGACTGTGACCACGTGAGGATTGAAAGTATTGCTTTACTCTATTCTTTAGATTTATTGCTTTACCTACGTAAATAATATCATTTGTTTCGTCCCTCATTATATAGACTCCAGGATTCTCTGGCAGGTTTTTCAGTTTATCTTCAAGAGACAATATGTTGCTCATATTTTCCTCCTAAGCAGATATTTGATTTTTATAGAGTTTTCTACTATAATTTAGAGGATATAATATTATATATTATGCTATGTAATAATATATTTTTCTAAAAATGGCATAATGTTTATAGGCTTAATATTTATACATAAGAAAGGGGAATTTCCATGAAAAACTCTATGAAAACCATTGTATTTATAATATCACTATTAGCTTACTTTATATATTCTACAATATCAAGCATATTTGTTAGAGCCGCCTTACTTTCAGGAAACCTATCCTACGCTTCTATTGTGCTTTATTTATCCTCTGCTATTGGAATTTTAGTTATACTCTATACACAAGCAGGAGTAAAGCATTACTACACCAGCAAGTATTTAGAGTCTGCAAAGGTTTATCTTAAGCTGCCTTTGGCAAAATTCAGACTAGCTGATAGATTGTTAGTATATTTATTACCCTCACTAAGCATATTGATACCCTTTGCTCTGACAAGGAAACTTTCATCCATTACACCACAGTCGATAATATTTGTTGTTTCAGCTATAATCATTATGGAATTTCTATTTCATATTAACAATAAGACTATGAAGGCATTTATAAAAGACAAGGGCATAATAATAAAGGGTATAGATTTAAGACTGGAGCTTCCATTCCCATCAAACTATCACAATCCTTCAGGCTATTACCCCTTTGAAAGAATAATTAACTTTTTAGACTTAAACGACAGAATATTGATAGAACAAAGCTATGATCTGGGTACAATAACCCTCAAAGCAGACAGTGAAGCTCTAAAACAGGTAAAAGGAGTTTTACTGGCAAACAAGGTAAGACAAAAGAAATTTTAAGGCTATGAAGCTGTATCGAGAGATGCAGCTTTTTTGTTGGGATAAAGATTAAAGTCACATTCCACATAGTAAAATATGTTACAATTATAGTGTGCTAGTTTTTTAATAATATGGTAAGAATATACATCTTGAATAATATAACTAAAGGAGTGATTTTGTGAGAGACGATGGACAAATATGCATATTTGCTGGAAGTACAGGCAAAACATTTGCAGAATCAATGTGCAGCTATTTGGGTACAGCTTTAGGTAAGTCTGAGGTTATTACCTTTTCAGAAGGCAATACCTATGTCAAAGCAGGTGAAACTGTTCGGGACAAAGACGTATATCTAGTTCAGCCCATAGGTCTAAATCCAAACAATGAGTTTGTCGAAATACTTTTCTGGATGGATGCATTTAAAAGAGCGAGTGCAAATTCTGTAACTGCAATAGTTCCATATTTTAGTTATGCAAAAGCAGATAAGAAGGATGAGCCAAGAGTCTCAATCCGTGCTAGGGTATGTGCAGAATGTATTGAGCTTGCCGGTGCAGATAGAATCGTTACTATGGATTTGCATAGCCCACAGATTCAAGGCTTCTTCAAGAAACCCGTTGATCATTTGTTTGCTCTTCCTGTCATTTGTGAGTATGTAAAGAGTCTTAACCTTGAGAATATGATAGTTGTATCTCCCGATGCAGGCTTTGCAAAGCAAGCAAGGAAGTATGCAGATTACTTAGGAGTTACGGTTGCAATTGGTGATAAGCTTAGAAAGGCTCACGATGAGAAAGCAGAAATATTGGAGATAATAGGTGATGTAGAGGGTAAGACCGCTGTAATAGTAGATGATTTCAGCTTATCAGGAGGTACTCTAGTAGATTTGTCAAAAGCATTAAAGAAAAGGGGTGCTAATAGGATAATTGCATGTTTATCTCATACACTTCTAAATGAAGAAGCTGTGCGAAATATAGAAGAAAGTCCTATTGAGCTTCTTATAGGCACAGATACAGTTAACAACAGAGCTTTATCAGGTAGTGATAAAATCAAAATTATATCCGTGGCTCCATTGTTTGCAGAAGCAGTACAGAGAATACATAATAGGGAGTCCCTAAGTCCTCTGTTTAGCCATATCCCAAATAAATGCTATAACAAATGAAAACGATTATGAGGTAATAAGCTTATGAAAACTCGTCTCAAGGAATTTGATTACTTAAGAGCTATCGCAGTTCTGGCGGTTATAACTATCCATGTAACTAGTAAATATGTCACTATAAACAGCATAGCATATCTGTTAAATCAAGGGGTTAGATTTGCAGTACCTTTATTTATAGTGCTTTCAGGGTTCTTACTCTACTACAGCGGTATGAATAAGCCAAAGGCTAAGAAATCCAACCTCCTGCTAAAAAGATTAAATAAAATCTTCATACCCTATGTTGTTTGGACCTTGATTTATATGCTATATAATATCAGAAATAATCTAAATGCAGCTTTTACCTTGCCATTTCTATCCAATTTAGTCAAGAACCTAGCTTATGGTAAGGCTGCACCCCAGTTATATTTCATCATAATAATTTTGCAGATGTACCTTATCTTTGGTTTATTGACAAAGCTTATGAATTCAAAATATGAAAAACCTTTGATGTTAATATCCTTCTTTATTACAGCCTATATAAACTTGGGAGCCTATCTTTTCAGGTGGTACATATACATAATACCTAAAACATCATTTGGGTATTCTTTACTCTTCCCTACTTGGCTGTTTTAC
Source organism: Lutisporaceae bacterium (assembly GCA_049684915.1). Classification (GTDB taxonomy): domain Bacteria; phylum Bacillota; class Clostridia; order Lutisporales; family Lutisporaceae; genus GWB2-37-7. The sequence goes on from JBAVGO010000098.1 coordinate 7,086, forward strand.
TTTGTATTCGGGATGTATTTTGCTAAACACAGAAAAAGCTTCAAGACATTTCTTGTGTCCTCGAAGCTTAAATTGGGTCTATTATGGATTCTCAGCTTTGCGGCACTTTATATTGACAGTAGACTTAGCAATACCTACGGTTCATCCATGAAGCCTACTGTAATGCTTTACTGTTTCACAAGCTTCCTGTTCTTTTATTCTGTTTTCTCAATTAGCAGCTTAAAGGAATCAGCTTTTGTAAAATGGGTTTCGGAGCAATCCTTTTTTATATACTTTAGTCATGTATTACTGATAGACATTATAATTGCTTGCTTTAGAATGGTTAGAATCAGAGTAGTATGGAGCAGCATTATTGGTATTGCCCTACTTCTGTTACTGGATACACTGGCATCCTTAGCCCTGGCATACATAGCATATAGGATACCATATTCAAAGTATTTGGGCTGCACACCTAAGCTTCATCATATGAAGAATAAAAGGACTTAAGAATTCAACATTCTTAAGTCCTTTTATCATATATTATATCAAACACTGTATCTACTATCATTTGGCCAATGTTATGGAATCTAATCAAGTCCTCTCTAGTTAGCTCAGCAGATTTTTGCCCCTTTTTGGTTTCTTCCACATAAACAGGATTTGCACTGTCAAAAGCTAAAACCTCCTGCTTGCTGCTTGAAAATGTATCTATTGAGCTATTGCTAATGGATCTAAATACCGCTTCTATATTGTTATTATCTAAATTGCCTTTTAAGCTTCTTACATAGCTCTGACCTTTTTTGTTCTTAGGCTTTATACCAGAGGAGTCTATTATAAGCACATCATCCTCAAGCTCACCTATATCTACATAGAAAACATTGTTTTGTGATCTGTCTATATATTTATTTGAGAATATCTTAGCTCCCTTATTAAACCTGTTGGACTCGTCCCAGAAAGCAAAAATAACTGTTCTATCAGGTGCTTCCTGTGCTTGGGACAACATTCTTGCCAGCTCAAGCTCAATAGCAAGTCCACCAGTGTTCAGTGCTTGGTAGTTACCCTTTCCCATACTCGCTGTAATGCTATTTATGCTGCTGCCTATTATTATAATGTCGTTTTTTAATACCTCATCCTTACCTGGTATTATTCCCATAACATTAGCGTATAATATCTGCTTTACGATCTCGATATCTGTCTTGACCGAAATTGTAATATCCTTCTGTTTAAGAAGCTCTTCTCCTTTATCACCTGAAATAAGTATAGTAAATATGTCCCCCATATCTTTGACATAAATAGTTCTATTGCCTCTGCCTTCTGCACTGCTCCAATCCTCAACAAGAATTATCCCTTTGGGTTTTAGCAAATTTTTTATATCTGATATCATATATTTAAGCTCATTGTATTCCATCCCTCTTATGTCTATCAAAAGTATATTGTCTCTATATCGCTCCGATAGTCTTGAGATGCTTCCATAGTCCTTGAATACTGCCCTATCAAGCTTTACCAGCTCAAAGCTTCCATTTGCTTCAACAGTCTCTGCAAGTATATAGTCCTTACTATAGCTGAGCTTTGTAGAATCACCCTTCTTCGAGTTTATTGTTATTTCCGAGCCGACAATTTCTGGATTATCCTGTGTTAACATTTCATGGACATATTTGTCATCAAAGGGTTGTATACCATATTGTTTTAGTTTATCTGTTAGATAATTAAAAGCAATAACATTTCTTCCGACCTTATACTCTCTATACTTAAACTCACTGCTGCCAATATCTTGAACGGTTTCAAAGGCAGTTACACTATCAAAGCTATGTTCGCTTTGAGGCTTAGGGAAAAGTGCTATAACCAGTACGAGGATTATAATCCCTAGCTTGCTGTACACACTTTTCTTATAAAGCTTTATATCTCTAAGCTCATAAATAAGTCTAAAGGGTGATAAAAATCCTGGTATCCTCTTTATAGAGGTAATTATCCTGGAATTCCTCTTCTCAAATTCTATTCTTATCCCCTCACCTAGCAGATTAAAGCCAATTATACTTAGTGCAAATGCCCCCGCCGGATATGTTATCAACCACATCTTGCTTGTATTAAATAATTCATGAGAGAAAACAAGCAAAGATGCCCAGTCAAATTCATAAGGTACTCTAAGGTTCCCATATTGTGCATCTACCAAGCCTCCACTAAGCACAAGCCCCAACACTCCAACCTGTGCCAAAAGTAACAATACTACTGCAACCTCGAGGCAGAAAAATACCACTATCGAAGGTATTATGTGAGGTATTACGTTTTGAATAGCAATGTCCAACTTTGTCTTACCAATTGCTATTTCACCCTCTATAAAATCTTGTGTCAAAACATCCTCCGCTGTATTTGCAAGAAGCTTTGCAAGCTTGCTCCAGCCAAATATACTCATAATAAAGGCGGCGGCAGACATTGGGTTTGAAAATAAATCATTAAACAAATCTATCCTACTTAACAACAAAATTATTAGTATTAATGGAAAAGCATTGAAGGTTATATTAAAAAATTTAATTATTCCGTATGCTGCCTTACTTTTATACGCTGCCGCAATGGCTAAAGGTAATGCAATAATAAGCCTTACAAAGGCTACCCCTAGAGCCATAAGCATGGTAGCCCGACAACCATAAGCTATCAAGCTGCGAAGGTCTCTGCCTTTTTCATCAGTTCCCCATTTATATTCCTCGCCAGGAGGCACTGGTGGTACAAGAAGCTTGCCTGTACCCTTTTCATATTGAAGAGTTTCCTTGGCATATGGGTCAGAGGTAGCAAACTGCTCAGGGTAAAAGCTTACAGCGGCAATAAGCAATATTATACATAGCCCTATTATCAAAGGAAAATTTATTCTATTTAGTATTTTTAGTCTTCTCATACAGCTACCCTCTCCTAAGCTTAATACGCCTTTTTATCTATATAGTGCAAAACTAGCTCTATTACTTCGTTCAAACGTTCTCTATCAACATCTTCCATTGTATCATTTGGACTGTGATATCCATTTCTATCATCCATATGTGTAAGCATCACAGTTGGTACAGACTTTTCTCCAAAGCTAAAATGATCACTGGCTGTAAGATCACTTTCCTCCGTATCTATTCCTAAGGACTTCCCTAACTCTAAAAATTCAGACCTAAGATCAAGTACATGTCTCATACTGGTTGCTATGGAAAGCGGTACTATAGCAGAAGAGCCTACCATATCAAGATTAATCATTACTGCATTTTTAATAGGAAATACTGGCTCTGCTACGTAATATTCCGAGCCAATCAGTCCATGCTCCTCACCGTTAAAGGCTATAAATACTAGAGTTTTTTTTGGTTTAATATCGTTCTCTGCTATTACCCTTGCTATTTCTAGTATTGCTGCTGTACCTGATGCATTATCAAAGGCTCCAGGGTTGTATGTACCGTTCAGATTATCCCCAACATGATCCATATGCCCACCGATGATAATATATTCATCCTTAAGCTTTTCGTCAGTACCAGGTATATAGCCGACTACATTGGCAGTTTTATAGCTTTCTTCTTCTGTGTACCTAAATTGCAGGTCTATCATCTTCTGCTCAGCTGCTGCCTGTGCAAGCTCTGCATAGGTGGCAGAATCCACAGTAATTACAGGCTTATAGCTTTCTCCCCAGCTGCTGCTGTTTAGAGGAGTTACTATTAAATCACTGTAACGCTTATTCTCGCTATCCACATCTACTTCAATAATAATTGCAGCTGCTCCTGTGTCATACATTGCGTTCATAATCGCCATCATTGAGGATCTGCCCTGTGCTGCACTTGAGAATAACAGCACCTCTTGCTTCTTGAAGCTGTAGTTATTTATTTCTGTAATGCTGCTCATAACCTGCATAGGTGCTTTTATATTTATATCTTGTGTGCTGTCTGAAAGCACTCTGTATACAAAATTCCTCGGATATTCAAAATCTTTAATAGCATTTCCATCCATATCAAGTAGTCTTAGCTTCGGAGTTTCCTTCAGCTGGGTAACAGGCTGATAATAATACTGCATATAATTCTCCAGACCTTCAGGATTTTTTAGACTTATTGCTCTAAACTGGTGTGATATGTATTGTAATGCAGTCTCATTTTCTTTTGTACCAGTCTTTCTTCCCTTATACTTTTCGGAAGACAGCTCTGATATTATATTAATCGCATTTTGAGCATCAATATGCTCTTCTTTTATATTAATATAGCTATTTGCTTTTGCTTGCTGTTCTTCTATTTTACTTTCAATTTGCTTTGCCGCTTCTACGCCCCTTGAACTACAACCGCTCAACACTGCTATCAAGAATACAGCTGATAGAAATAAGCTTATAAATCTAATCACTTTGTTCATACTCTCACCCCTTTAGCCTATAAATCAACTCGGTATATTTAGCAATATTAGAATAACATAAATATTTGAAATATTTGTGAAAATAGAAAAAATAATAGTACAGAAATGGCACTGCAACAAAAACCTACGCCCTAAAATTGACATACTATCAATTTTAGAGCGTAGGTTTTTTACTGCTATACAAATTTTCTATGCCTTGTCGCGATCCAATATCTTCTTTAGAAATTGACCTGTATAGGACTCCTTCACCTCTGCTATATGTTCAGGAGTACCTTCTGCGATTATTGTGCCGCCACGATCTCCACCTTCTGGTCCTAGATCAATAATGTGGTCAGCTCTCTTAATAACTTCAAGATTATGCTCAATTACTATTATAGTATTACCTGAATCCACTAATTTATCTAATATATACAGTAACTTTTGAATATCTGCTATATGCAAACCTGTAGTAGGCTCATCCAAGATGTATAAAGTCTTGCCTGTGCTTCTCTTAGAAAGCTCATATGCAAGCTTTATCCTTTGAGCTTCTCCGCCTGATAGCTGTGTGGAGGGCTGACCTAGCTTGATGTAGCCCAAGCCAACTTCATGAAGCGTCTGCATCTTCTTTTGAATTTTTGGTATGTTCTCAAAGAACTCCAATGCGTCCTCTACAGTCATATTAAGAACCTCTGATATATTTTTACCCTTGTATTTCACCTCAAGAGTTTCTCTATTGTATCTTTTACCCCTGCAAACCTCACAAGGCACATAAACATCAGGCATGAACTGCATTTCTATTTTGATTATACCATCGCCCTTACAAGCTTCGCATCTTCCACCCTTTACATTGAAGCTAAAACGTCCATTCTTGTAGCCTCTCATCTTAGCTTCATTGGTAGAAGCATAAACCTCTCTTACAAGGTCAAACACCCCTGTATAAGTTGCAGGATTTGATCTTGGTGTCCTTCCTATTGGTGATTGATCTATATCAATAATTTTATCTAAATGTTCAAGTCCCTTTATCTTATCGTGCTCTCCCGGGCGTAGCTTTGTTCTATATAAGCTTGAGGCAACAGCCTTATATAATATCTCATTTACCAAGGTACTCTTACCTGAGCCCGATACACCTGTTACACAGGTAAACACACCCATAGGGAAGCTTACATCAATGCTCTTCAGGTTGTTTTCTCTTGCTCCCTTAATTTCAACTCGTTTACCATTTGGCTTTCTTCTTTTCTCTGGTATCTCGATTCTCTTCTTGCCACTTAGATACTGACCTGTAATAGATTCCTCGCATTTCAGAATAGTATCTAAGCTACCTTCGGCTACTACATAACCACCGTGCACTCCTGCACCTGGCCCTATATCTATAATATGATCAGCTGCATACATAGTATCCTCATCATGCTCTACAACCAATAGCGTGTTACCCAGATTGGTCAAGTTCCTCAAGGTTTTTAACAGCTTCTCATTGTCTCTTTGGTGTAAGCCTATGCTGGGCTCGTCAAGTATATATAGCACACCTACCAAGCTAGAGCCTATTTGTGTCGCCAATCTTATTCTTTGTGCCTCACCACCTGATAATGACCCTGCTGCTCTTGATAATGTCAGATATTCAAGTCCTACGTTTAACAGGAACTCCAGTCTCTCTTTTATTTCCTTAAGAATAAGCTTTGATATAAGCTTCTCCTTCTCCGTAAGCTTCAAATCCACAAAAAAGTCTCTTATCTTATAAATGGACATATTGCAAACCTGAGCAATGGAAAGTCCGCCTATCTTTACAGCTAAGCTCTCTTTTTTCAGCCTTTGTCCATTACACTCAGGACATCCTATCGTCGACATATATTTCTCTATTTCTGTCCTCATATAGTCAGACTTAGTCTCTCTATAACGTCTTTCCAGATTATTTACAACACCCTCAATAGCCGCCATTACCTCGCCTTTTCCATATGTCCTATTATAATTAACCTTTATTCTTTCACCCTTGTTACCATAAAGTATAATATCTATAATTTCTGGTTCAAGCTCTTCTATTGGAGTTTTCAGATCAAAACCATATTTCTTTGCTGCAGCCTCTAATATGTTGTAATACCAAGTGTTTTCATCCAAGTTCTTCCATGGGTCTATTGCACCCTCTGCTATAGATTTACTCCTATCAGGTATCACTAAATCAGGATCAATTTCTTGCAAGCCACCCAATCCATCACACTTCGGACACTTTCCAAAAGGACTGTTAAAGGAAAACATTCTAGGTGCCAAATCTTCAATACTGATTCCACATTCCGCACATGCGAAATTCTGGCTGAATATCATTTCTCTGTCGCCAATAATTTCTACTATAGCAATTCCACCTGTAAGCTTCATTACTGTTTCTAGTGAATCTGTAAGTCTCTTTTCTATACCTTCCTTGACAACCAGTCTGTCTACAATAATCTCAATATTGTGCTTTTTAGTCTTCGCTAGCTTAATCTCATCGTTTAGATCCAACACTTCTCCGTTAATCCTTGCTCTGACATAGCCGCCTTTTTTGATATCCTCTAATACCTTTTGATGTTCACCCTTTTTACCACTAACTACAGGAGCCAAAAGTTGAAGCTTTGATCCCTGTTCTAGACCTTTGATGATATCAACCATTTGATCTATAGTCTGTTGTGATATTTGTTTCCCACACTTTGGACAGTGAGGAATACCTATACGAGCAAACAATAATCTCATATAATCATATATCTCAGTAACTGTTCCCACTGTTGAGCGTGGATTTCTGCTTGTTGTCTTTTGGTCTATTGATATAGCAGGAGAGAGCCCCTCTATATAGTCAACATCAGGTTTCTCCATTTGACCCAAGAATTGTCTAGCATAAGATGACAGAGACTCTACATATCTTCTCTGCCCCTCGGCATATATTGTATCAAATGCAAGAGAAGACTTACCTGAACCACTAAGACCTGTGATAACTACAAATTTATCTCTTGGTATCTCAATATCTATGTTCTTTAAATTGTGCTCTCTTGCTCCCTTAATAATGATTTTATCCTTAGCCATTTTATCCTCCAAAATTCATGATGCTTTACTGCATTATTTCGTTTGTCTATTTAAGCATTTCTCTCAACTGGATTATTTTATCTCTAAGCTCTGCGGCTCTTTCATACTGCATACTTCTTGCACAAACCTTCATTTCATCCTCCATTGCCATAATAATCTTTACTATGTCTTCTTTTCTAGCCTTACTTGTGCCTTGAGCCGCACCGTAGCTAAATGATTCTTCTGCCACAGTAGTAGCTTCAATAATATCTCTTACTGCTTTTATTATAGATTTCGGTTCTATGCCATGAGTTTCATTATAATCTACTTGCACTTTTCTTCTTCTATTAGTCTCATTTATTGCTTTTTTCATTGAATCAGTTATTCTGTCAGCATACATTATAACCTTGCCTTCAACATTTCTTGCCGCTCTGCCCACAGTCTGAACC